>DETS01000044.1:28166-40630 GCA_002361735.1 Lachnospiraceae bacterium UBA3282
TCGCAGTAAACTGCTCTGACATGGAGGATTAGTGTGATTTTTGCGATATGGTTTGCCACCTTCGCGGTGGGCGCTGTCCGGTATGTGCTGTACCTGACGCATATGTTTCAGCAAAATTCCTATAAGCCGCGGGAGTACGGAGAGTGGCTGCGGGTGCATACGAATGTGGGAAGGCTTCTTGGGAAAAGCCTGTATGCCGCGGTATCGCTGCCTCTCGTGTTGGTGGGAAACAGAGGCTGTCTGATTGCCGCCTGCCTGATGAATGGAATGACTATGTTAGTCAATAAGCCGCATAAGGCAAAGAAGCCGCTGGTGTATACGCCCCGTGTGAAACGTCTGCTTCTCACGACAGGGATCATTTGGTTCTTGATCGTATTGTTTGCGGCGTTTCCGTGGCTTTATGTGAGTCTGTATGGAGCGACGGTGCTGCAGATTGGTGGAGCGGATGGACATCCGCTGTTTCGGAATCTGAGCTTTGCGCTTTTGCTTTTGTTTCTGTTACAGCCTGTCCTGCTTTTGCTTGTCAATCTGATCAACCATCCTGTGGAACAGGGAATCAACAAGCATTACATTAAGGATGCGGCGCGTATCCTGCGGGAGATGCCCGGACTGCGGATTATCGGTGTGACGGGGAGCTACGGCAAGACCAGTGTGAAATATTTCCTGAACACTCTGCTCTCCGCGCAGTATAATGTACTTTGTACGCCGGGCAATTATAACACGACCCTGGGCGTGGTGCGGACGATACGGGAAAACATGAAACCCTTTCACGAGATCTTTATCTGTGAGATGGGTGCCAGAGAAGTGGGAGATATTAAAGAGATCTGTGATCTGGTACATCCTGACTATGGCATCATCACATCGATTGGACCGCAGCATCTGCAGAGTTTTCATACGATAGAAAATATTATCTCCACGAAATTTGAATTAGCGGATGCAGTGCCCGATACAGGTAAGGTGTTTTTAAATTATGATAATGAATATATCAGAGGACATAAGATAGAGAAGTCTGTGGTAAGCTATGGAATCGGGGATGGCGCTGTAGATTTTAGAGCCTACGATATCCGTGTGTCTGCGCGAGGTTCCTCTTTTCGTATGAAAGATGAGAACGGGACGGAGCACGAGTTTCACACGAAGCTTGTGGGCAGTCATAACGTGCAGAACATCGCGGGTGCGATTGCTGTGGCGCACACGCTGGGGATTCCCATGGAGAAGCTTCTTTATCCCGTCAGGCAGTTGGAGAGCGTTCCTCACAGATTACAGCTTATTCGGCAGGGCGACAGGATCATATTGGACGATGCTTATAATTCCAACAAGAGTGGATTTGAGGCAGCTCTCGATACGCTGGCTTTATTTCAGGAATTGCGGATTCTGTTGACGCCGGGCATGGTGGAACTGGGAGAAAAGCAGTATGCGGAAAATAAGGAAGCGGGCGCGTACGCTGCCGATAAATGTGACTATGCCATCTTAGTCGGAAAAGAGCAGACAAAGCCGATTCAGGACGGGCTGATGGAGGCGGGTTTTCCGCAGAATCGCATGATTCCGGTGGATACTCTGCAGGAGGCGTTTCAGATGGTGAACGCTATTCCTGACGAAAGACAGAAAGTAATCCTATTGGAAAACGATCTGCCGGATGTGTATGCGTGAGCGGCGGACAATAATATGATTAAGAATCAGGAAGTAAGACGAGAAAGGAAACATGATTATGAAAATCAGAGTGGGCGTTTTTTTTGGCGGAAAGAGTGTGGAGCATGAGGTGTCCGTTATCTCAGGGCTGCAGGCGTTCAATACCTTTGACAGGACGAAATACGAGCCGATTCCCATTTACATCACGAAAGAGAATGAGCTTTATACGGGAGAGCCTGTCGGTGATATTGCCAATTATAAAGACATTCCCGCCCTCTTAAAAAAGAGTATCCGTGTTTTTATGATGTGCGAAGGGAACTGTGTAAAGCTGATCCAATATCCTGCAAAAAAGTTCGGCAGTTCCGAGGTGGCGCAGATCGATGTGGCATTTCCTGTCGTGCACGGTGCAAATGTGGAGGACGGTTCGATTCAGGGATTTTTATCGCATTACAATATCCCCTTTGCGGGCTGTGATGTGATGGCGTCCGCGGTTACCATGGATAAATATGTGATGAAGACGGTGCTTATGGATAACGATATCCCCGTCCTTCCCTGTGTGACGCTCCATGCGAAGGACTATCAGGGGGATGAGGAAAAGGCATTCGATGAGGTAGAAAAAAAGATCGGTTATCCCGTGATTGTAAAACCCGTAAACCTTGGTTCCAGTGTGGGCATCAAAGTAGCAAAGGACAGGGAACAGCTGCGGGAGGCTTTGGAGTACGCGTTTACCTTTTCCGAAAAAGTGCTTACCGAGCGGGCAATCCTGAATCTGCGGGAAATCAATTGTGGAGTGCTGGGGGATTATGAGGAGGCACAGGCATCGGAATGCGAGGAGCCCATTTCCGGTGGAGAGACCGGAATCTTAAGCTATGAAGATAAATATGTGGCAGGTAAAAAGGGCGGTTCTGAGGGAATGCGGACAGCCAAAAGAGAACTGCCTGCGGATCTGACACCTGAAAAGAGGGAGGAGATTCGTACGCTTGCGGTAAAGACGTTCCGTGTGCTTGGCTGTAACGGCGTATCCCGCATTGACTTTATGATTGATCGCGATACCGATCGGGTTTATGTGAATGAAATCAATCCGATTCCGGGCTCTCTTGCTTTTTATCTCTTTGAGGCGGTGGGGAAGCCCTACACTGAGCTTTTGGACGATATGGTCAGATTGGCGCTAAAGAGGGCGCGCGAGGAGCAGGGAAGACTGACTTCCTTTGACAGCAATATTTTGCAAAATGCAAATTTGTCGGGCGCGAAAGGAATCAAGAAGTAAAAGAAAACTGCCGTTTGGTATGTATATTATTTCCTCTGCTACAAATAATAGTAAAACGAAAAAGACTGGTGTTCTGGCCTGTTCATTTGGCAAATATGAACAGGTCAGTACACTAAGCATAGTGCTTGATAAAAATAGCAGCCAAAGATGCTTCGGAATGTTGGAATGGAGGAAAGAAAACTTATGAAAGCGACAGGAATTGTGAGAAGAATAGATGATCTGGGACGTATCGTGATCCCTAAGGAGATTCGCAGGACCTTGCGGATCCGGGAGGCGGATCCCCTTGAAATCTATACGGACAGAGAGGGCGAGATCATCCTCAAAAAATATTCTCCCATCGGTGAAATGGGAACGTTTGCCAAGCAGTATGCGGAGAGTATGGCGCAGGTATCCGGACATGTTGCCCTGATCACGGACAGGGATCAGTTCATCGCCGTATCCGGCGGTATGAAAAATCTTTTGGGAAAATCCATCAGCAGGGAATTGGAAGAAAAGATCGACCGCAGAGAGAGCGTGGTGGCAGCCAGAGGAGACAGGAATTTCATCCAGATTAGCACCGATCTCGAGGACGTTCACCACGAAGCCATCAGCCCCATTATCTGCGAGGGGGATGTGATCGGTTCCGTGATTCTTTTAGAGACAGATCACAAGTCCAGAATGGGAGAGGTGGAGCAAAAGCTGATTCAGTCGGCGGCAGGATTTTTGGGCAGGCAGATGGAACAGTAACTCCCTGGAGGATATCATATCTCAGAAACAAAATAGATAGAATAAACCCGCAGTTTGCTTTTGTGCAGACTGCGGGTTTTGCAAAAAATAGATGCAAAACACCTGCAAAAGTTCCAATTGCTTTTAAGGGGAGCCGAAAGGTATAATAGACGCATACATAGCAGTCCGCATCAAAAGAGGGCGATGAGCTGATTACGGAGACAGCGATATCATAAGTGGGAGGTACAACATGAATAAAAAAATCTTATGGAACGGCGGCTGGTCATTCTTAAAGACTGCCCCGGGCACGACTTACGAACAGGCGGCAGCAAGATCGCAGGAGTTTCAGGCGGTGGACATCCCGCACGACTGGCTCATTTATGATACGCTTAACCTGTATGAGGACGGGACGGGCTGGTACAGAAAACCATTTACATATGAACAGGATGACAAGAGGGCGTTCATCACCTTTGAGGGCATCTATATGGACAGCACGGTTTATTTAAACGGTGTCAAAGCGGGGGAGTGGAAATACGGCTATTCCTCTTTCACATTGGATGTCACGGATTTTGTGAAGCCCGGTGAAAATGAGATCATGGTGGGCGTATGCTTTTTAAGCCCCAACAGCCGTTGGTACTCGGGAGCCGGCATTTATCGAAATGTATGGTTCCAGACGACAGAGAAGACCTATCTGCCGCAGAATGCAGTCTATGTCAGTTCAAAAAAGCAGGACGACGACAGCTTTTTGATAAGAATCGAAACAGAAATCGCGGGCGAAAAGAAGGACAGCGCACAACTTGCATTTACGCTTTTTGACGAGAGCGGTAATGCGGTAGAAATGAAGCCTGTAGACCAAACGGAGAAAATGGAGTCTGCGGATCGCATGTCAAAAATGGAGCATTCTCAAATGGATACCTCTGATTCCGAGGAAAAGTTTGCTGCTTTATTTGACAAAGGTACGGCGGCTCACGCGGATGGAATCCGTGCAATGGTACAATATTTTCGTGTGTGCGGCGTGCGGCTGTGGGACATCGATGCGCCTGTACGTTATACGTTAAGAACGATACTTTCCGTTGGCGGAGAAACCCTGCACACAGACGAGCAGAAGATTGGTTTCCGTTATGTGGAATATACCACGGACAAAGGGTTTTTCTTAAACGGCAGACACATCAAATTAAACGGTGTCTGCGAGCATCATGATCTGGGGGCGCTGGGCGCGGCATTCAATCAGTCGGCAATGCGGCGCAAATTTCGCATCTTAAAGGAGATGGGCGTAAACGCGGTCAGGGGCACGCACAATATGATGGCGCCGGGGGCACTTGATCTGGCGGATGAGATGGGCGTACTCATCATTTCAGAAGCCTTCGATATGTGGGAGAAATCGAAGACGGAATACGATTATGCGCGATTTTTTAAGGAGTGGTCCGCGAAGGATGTGGCAAGTTGGATCAGGGGTGAGCGGAATCATGTGAGCATTATTTTTTGGAGCATTGGCAATGAAATCTACGATACGCACGCGGATGCGCACGGCCAGGAGCTTACCCGCTATCTGCGCGATGAGGTGGAAAAACACGATCCCATGAAGAATGCGCGCGTGACGTTCGGTTCCAATTACATGCCGTGGGAGAATACCCAAAAGTGCGCGGAAATTTTGAAGATGCCGGGTTATAATTACGCGGAAAAGTATTATGAGGAGCACCATAAAGCGCATCCGGACTGGGTGATTTACGGCAGTGAGACCTCGTCCATCGTACAGAGCAGAGGCGTGTATCATTTCCCGCTGAAGGCGGGCATCCTTGCGGAGGAGGATGAGCAGTGTTCGGCACTTGGCAACAGTTCGACGAGCTGGAGTGCGAAGTCCATGGAGATCTGCGCGACGGAGGACAGGGATTATGAATTTTCGCTGGGGCAGTTTCTTTGGTCGGGCTTTGACTATATCGGAGAGCCGACGCCTTATCATACGAAAAATTCCTATTTCGGGCAGATCGATACGGCGGGCTTCCCCAAGGATTCTTACTACGTATATCAGTCGGTTTGGACGGACTATCGTAAAAAACCGATGATACATATTTTCCCGTATTGGGATTTTAATGAAGGGCAGCTGATCGATGTGCGCGTGTGTTCCAATGCGCCGCAGGTGGAGCTTTTTGTGAACGGGAAAAGTTTCGGCAGGCAGCAGCTGACGCATGAACCGGGAAGCGGCAGCCATATCATCGCGGACTATCAGGTTCCTTATGAAAAAGGGACGCTTACGGCGATCGCTTATGACGATGACGGCAGCGAGGTGGCAAAGGAGGAGAAGCATTCCTTTGGCAATTCGAAAAAGATTGTGATCGAATCCGATGAAACCCGAGTGAAGGCGGACGGCAGGGACTTGCTTTTTTTAACCATCACTACGGTAGACGAAAATGGGATTCCCGTGGAAAATGCCTGCGACAGAATCCATGTGAATGTGACGGGAAAAGGCAGGCTGGTAGGTCTTGACAACGGGGACAGTACGGACTTTGACGCTTATAAAGGCGTGAGCAGGCGGTTGTTCAACGGTAAACTGCTGGCAATCGTGCAGGCGGAGGTGACACCCGGGGAGATCAAAGTCGAGGTGTCGGCAAAAGGTTTGGAGGGCGCGTCTGTTGTCTGTGAGAGCTATGCATGCGGGTGTGAGACACAGTCGGGCGAGGTAATTGCCACGTTCACAGCCAATCGGGAAATGCCCGTCATACTTGGAAAAGCGGATGAAGTTCCCGTGCGTAAAATCGTATTAAAATCCCTGAACGGACAGCGTTTTACAAAGGACAATGCCGCCATCACCGTGGAAGCGCATGTGGAGCCGCCGCAGGCGGACGATCGGGAAGTGACCTTCCGTGCGGTGAACGATACGGGTGTACCGGTCAATCTGGTCAGCCTTACGGCGGAAGGAAATCGCGCCGTGATGACGGCAAAAGGGGATGGAGCGTTCCGCCTTTTCGCCCTCTCAAAGAGCGGCACGGAAAAGACCAGAGTAATGTCACAGCTTGAGTTTACGATAGACGGTTTCGGTCAGGCGTATACGGATCCTTACGACTTTGTGGCAGGCAGTTTATACACCTCAGTGGCAAAGGGCGATGTCGGCTGCGGAAACGAGAGGGGTGTCGCGACGGGGAGAGACGGCGATACCATAGTCTGCTTTGAAAATCTTGATTTTGGCAGCGTGGGCAGTGATGAGATCACCATTCCCATCTTTGCGTTGGACGGTAACGAATATCCCATTCAAATCTGGGAGGGCATTCCCGGAGAAGAAGGCAGCGAGATGGTTGCGGATGTGATTTACCAAAAGCCTTCTATCTGGAATGTGTATCAGGAGGAGACCTTTAAGCTGAACAGGAAGTTGAAAGGTATTACAGGCATCAGCTTCCATGTAAAGCAGAAGATTCATATCAAGGGCTTTTCCTTTACCAAATATGAAAAGGCATGGCAGGAGCTGATGGCGGGAGAAGCGGACGGCGTCTTTGGCGACAGCTTTACGAAGAATGGCGACAGAGTAGAGGAAATCGGCAATAATGTATTTCTGGAATTTTCCGCTATGGATTTCGGTGAGAGAGCGGTAAAAGGGGTCGCCGTCAAAGGAAGGGCGCATAACGGCAGTAATACCATTCACATCCGCTTTTATAACGGAACGGAGGAGATCAAGCAGATCGTGGAATTTTCTGAAAGCGAAGAATATACGCTGCAAGAGTTTGCCTTAGAACCCATAAGCGGTAAATGGACGGTTTCCTTTATTTTCCTGCCAGGCAGCCATTTCGATTTTGAAAGTTTTCGGTTTTTATCATAAGAAGGCATAAATCAGAACACAGTATTGCGGTATTTAGATTAAAAAAAGACGTGTGAGCATAGAAGTCTGCATGTCTTTTTTTTACGTCTTTTTATCTCATTTTTGGATCTTGATCCTCTCGCATTCCAATCCTGCAAAATCATTTCCGATTCTGCAATCTTTCTTGAAATCCCTGAAAAAAGATGTAACCTTTTATCTGCTTTGCACGTGTTACAGGCAAAGGAGGTGAAACGCATGGATAGCGGGAAGGACATAAGGGAAGCGGTCATATGATCCGCTTCCGCGTTCGGCACCCAAAGGTTTCCATCGACGAAGTAGAAAACACTCTTGCGGCGCCGGAGCAAAAAGAAACATTAAGGGAACTTCTCGCTCTGGCAGGCATATGAGAACGGAACCTTCCCCGAAGGCTCAATCACACAGGTGGAAAGTTCCGATGCGGCGCCGGAAGGGAAACTCTGCTATATCAAGGCGACAGACGTATTTAATCTGCCCGCGCAGGAGATGACGGACGAGGAAATGCTGCAGATCATCGATTTCCAGCATAAGATGGCGTACGCTGTGGCAAACGGTCCGCAGGCGAAGGCGGCAGGCGGCATCACCGAAGACGAGGCAATCGAGATCGCGCGCAAAGCGATGGTGGAGGATATCGGCGATAAGGCAAAAGGGTTGAAATTAGTGGCGGCTGAAGAGCGATATGGGTGGAAAGCGTATTTATGGGACATTACCGACTGGGAGGAGTACAATGCGAAAGGCGGAGAGCTCGGATGGTCCATACAATTCAACAATGTGGATGATATAGAGAATGAGGATGATCTGTTTTCATATGATTGCATGGTGGATGCCATGGACGGTAGTATTTGCGGCGCAAATACACGCCAGGGGTTTATAGATGGCGAAACGGTCTGGTATGAGCATTGATTTTGGTTCGGGAAAAGAAAGGGGATGCGGTATGAAGCGGAAAAATGGTTTGATCACAGGCGTATTGCTCGCAATTTTTATGGTAAGTATTTTTCTTATGGGATGCAAGCAGGAGTCTGACTTAGAGCATTTACAAAAGGAAACTGACTCTGGCGGGCGTATTGGTGAGATATCGGAAGAGGGCACTGCACATGTGATTGAAGGCGGGGAGTCAGAACAGGAAACGGAACCGGGCGAAGGACAGGCAATCACTTTCCCCGAACATTTCAGCGAGACGATAGGGAATGTTACGTTTCATATGGATATTGTCGCTGGTGAAGATCTGACAGATGCTTTTGTCGTGACGGCAAAGGCGCAGATGCAGAAGGTGAATCAGGAGAAGGCGTTTGAGTTGTTTTACAGCGATATCACAGCCTATGATACACACGATTACGAGGAAGAAGATGAGTATGGGAAGATGGCGCATTCGGTGACCTTTGTAAGCCCGGAGGAGACAACGCTTTCCTATGGTCCGGCGTCCGGTAAACTGGAGTATATGGAGAGGGATCTGATGCCTTATGTCCGGAATGCCTTTGTGACGTTTGAGGATGCGCGGTATAATGCGGACTTATATTCCGCGGAAACGCAGTTGTCCTTTATGACCCGCGAGGAGGCTTTTGACGCCGTACAAAAAAACATGCAGGCATTGGATATCGATATGGAGACGGCGTATACAGGGTATGCGTTAGATCATGAAACGATGCAGTCGCAGGAATATTATGAGGATATGGACGGCAATATTGACAAGTCACAGTATAAAGCGCAGTGGTCGGAGGCGGATGACTGCTATTATCTCTACATTGACCGGATTTATAAGGGACTGCCGCTTTACCATGTGTACAATCAGGTGTTTGGGGATGCGCGGGAAATCCATGTGCCGTTTTTGCAGCGGCATGAAATGTATGCCTTAATGAGACAGGGAAGGTCATGGTGGACATGCACGAAGCATTTATCATGTAAAATTGTTTTTTTTCTATGAGTTGATGCAGGAAAACTCTGCCGTGACGACGGTATTGCTGCTGTTTATGATTTTATGGATCGCTGCGGGACTGACGGGGACGGTTCTTTTTACGCTGAGTGTATGTGTGGGCAGGACGGCTGCGTTGTTTGTTGGATCGTTTTTGGCGGTCTTGTCGGTGGTGTTTGCAAATCTGTACCTTTGGCAGGCGTGGATTGGGTTTCTTTCGCCGTTCTCATGGCTTGATTTGCTTTTGTTGTATGGGAAAGTGAGCAGACCGGCTCCGACTTTTGCCGTAGCATGTGGGGAAGTATTCCATGGGGATGCGCCAGCGGCTGGCGATCGCGCAGGCGATTATGGAAGATCCGGATTACCTGATTTTGGACGAGCCTTTTAACGGGTTGAATTATCAGGGCGTAGCGGAAATGCGGAAATTGTTTCTGGAACTGAAAAGGCAGGGGAAAGTAATTTTGATTGCAAGTCATAATGCGGAGGATATTCAGATTTTGTGTGACCGGGTTTACCGTATGGAGGCAGGAAGAATGACTGCCTCCATACGGTAAACCCAATAATAGCGTAAGTTTATCCGCTATCCGCTCAGTTCCAGGGATTGCCGCCGGGAGAGACGGTCCCCTGGGTCTCCAACCATTCATGCAGATATGTTCGCAACGAGCCCTTTTCCTCACGGGCATGGTAAGTCGCCCCTACGCTGGGGGTGTAAGATTTCTGGATAAAAGCGATCTGATAGGTTTGGTCGTCCTTCAACTCACCGCCGCCTTTAACCGTCAGCACATAGGGAAAAGGTCGGACGTCACCCGCCGAATCAAAGCCCGACTTGGCCAGTTCCTTGGCCTGAGCACCGGTCATGGTCAGCAGAGCGTACTCCCCGTCGAAGCCAACGGAGAGGGTGCTGGCCACATCTGAGTTGATTTCTCCCCGATAAAGCTTGCCGGTGAGCTGCAGTCCCATTACCCCGGGAATCAGCCCGGCCGCTTCGATCTCTTTGCACAGCGCCTCCAGCTCGGCAAAGTTTTTCGGCAGCTCCCAGCCATGCTCCTCCATCAGCGTTTTGTTGTAGAGTATGCCATACATAGCGTAGTCGATGGGCAGGAGATATACGCCGCCGTCGATTGAAACATGATCCAGGACGGAGGTGGGCAGACCGCTGATAAAATCGTAGCCGGACAGATCCGCCAGCTCTCTTTTGACCACCTCCCGGTCCAGAATCTGGGAGGTCACAAAGATATCAGAAATATCTTCCGCCCGCAGCTGTGCCCAACTGTAGCCGGTCCGGTTGCCGCCGGCGTACGCGGTACGCTCGATCTCGATATCCGGATAGGTTTTTTCCAGCAGCTCCCAAAAGGCATCATATCCGGTCCGGTTGTTCCAGGTCAGGGCAGTAGAGCTGCTGTCGTCGCCTTTTGTCCCTTGGGGATTTTCTGTCGGAGCAGCGCAGGCAGACAAAAGTATGGCGGTAATCAACAGGCATAGAATCGATTTTTTGAACATAGGACGAATCTCCTCTTTTATGTATTCGTAAATTCTTCGGAATGTGGGCACGGCAAGCGCCGGACACGGTTTCTCAAATGATAAAATATGCTAAATATATTTGTATTCATGGGGGCGAAAATGTCAAGGGCGCTTCAATTTGAAAAACAGAGCGGCATATGCTATATTAAGTGAAAAAAGGACTGAAGAAAGTGGGGATGGATGATATGAAGCGATTATTCAGTACACCAAAGAAGGCAATGATTTCGGGGATTTGTATCGTGGCTGTTGTAATAGCCGCAGGAGGAATAATATGCAAAAGCGTGCTGATCACCGGGACAGAGGCAAAGGCTGTCGCTCTCAAAGATGCCGGCTTGAGCGAAGCAGAAGCATCGGCCCTGCGCGCACGGCTCGAATTTGACGACGGACGTTTTCAATATGAAGTTGATTTCTACAATAACGGTACGGAGTATGAGTATTCGATTCAGGCTAAGAATGGAGAAATCATATCCAGAGACATTGATGGCAGCGGAAATTGGAGTCCTAATAGGCAGGATACAGGAAATCAGATTCAGGAGAACCCGGCAGACAGTGCTATAAACAGCTCCGGCAATGACTATATTGGAGTTGACCGCGCGAAAGAGATTGCCTTAAACCACGCCGGATTGAACGAATCGGATGTACAGTTTGTAAAGGCAAAACAGGACTATGATGACGGCAGAGCGGAATATGAGATTGAATTTTATGCCGGCAGGACAGAGTATGATTATACGATTGATGCCGTTTCCGGGGAGATTATCGAGTACGATGTGGAAAATGATAGCGTGAGAAGAATGCTTGAAATACGGGCATCCTCCGCATTGATTTGAGTCAGACATATAGGGTGGAATGGAAAACAAATTCACGGAGGATACAGGCATGGCAGTTTCTAATGTAAAGGCAGTATTTCAGCATAATGTACAGAAAGTGTGGGATATCGTTACTTCCTTAGAGAAGTCTCAATGGCGCAGCGATTTAAGTAAAATAGAAGTTGTGAGCGAAAAGCAGTTTGTTGAGTATGACAAAAACGGGTATGCGACGACGTTTACGATCACGGCTGCCGAACCGTGTAAACGCTGGGAGTTTGATATGGAAAACAGCAATATGAAAGGGCACTGGACGGGGATCTTTACGGCTAAGGGCGAGGAAACGGAGATTGATTTTACGGAAGACGGCACCGCGAAACATATGATTATGAAGCCGTTCGTCAAAGGATTTTTGAAAAAGCAGCAGGAGTTATAAAATATAAAAGACTTCTTAATCAAAATAAATACAAAACAGCCACAGCATAGCATTTATGCAGTACTGGCGGGAAGGAGGAAATTGATTATGAGTCACGATTTAACGGCATTATACGAGAGGCTGAGCCATGATGACGAGTTGCAGGGCGAGAGCAACAGCATATCCAACCAAAAGGCAATGTTAGAGGATTATGCAGAAAAGAATGGTTTTACGGGCATACGTCATTTTACTGATGACGGAATCTCTGGCACTACCTTTGAGCGTGAGGGGCTTCAATCCATGCTTGCCGAAGTCGAGAAGGGAAATATCGGAACAATTATTGTGAAAGATATGAGCCGGCTGGGAAGAAATTATGTGCAGATGGGAATGTTACG
>DETS01000033.1 GCA_002361735.1 Lachnospiraceae bacterium UBA3282
TCCAGAAGATCATCATCGCTCATGCCTTCGGGAGGATTTTGGATGTACTTTTGCCGTAGTTTCTCTGTGTTTTGTTTACTCAAGATACACAGTGCTATGATCCCGCCTCACACCCCGCCCCGCAGCATCACATTGGCGGTAAACACACCGTCCTCAT
The DNA here is from genome assembly GCA_002361735.1 of Lachnospiraceae bacterium UBA3282. Lineage (GTDB taxonomy): Bacteria > Bacillota > Clostridia > Lachnospirales > Lachnospiraceae > UBA3282. The sequence goes on from DETS01000033.1 coordinate 158, forward strand.
AGTGGAACCGGCTGTAGCCGCCGCCTTTTTCGGCAATATGGCGCACAGCCTGTAAGCCGATGCCTTCTCCCGGACGCTTGGAGGAGAGGAACACGCCGTTTTTTTCCTGTACTTCCCCGTCATAGCTGTTTTCAACGGACAACAGTACCATATTTTCGGAATGCAGGCGGGCGGACACCCGGACCTTACGTTTTTCGGGGGCTGTCCGCAGGCTGGCCTCCATCGCGTTTTCGAGGAGGTTTGACAGTACGGAACAAAGGTCGGTATCCGCCGTGGGAAGGTCGCGGGGCAGGTCAAGCTCGAAAGAAAGAGGGATTTCGGCTTCTTTGTAAAGTGAAAGAAAATAGCCTGCCACACTGTCTGCAACCGCATTTTGGCACAGCCCTAAGTCCCCGTCCGGAATGCTGCCCTGTGCTTCGCCAAGGTATGCGGAGAGGGCATTCCAGTTTCCCTGTGCGGCGAGACCCTGCAGAACATGGAAATGGTGGCGCAGGTCATGTCTTGCCTGCCTTATCTGTCTGGTAGTGGTAAGGAGGCTGTCGTACCGTGCCTGCTGCATGGAAAGGAACTGGTTCTCCAGCCGCAGTCGGTCATTGTGGTTTAAGCTGGACGCCATATGGTAGAAAAGCAGGTAGAATAAAAGGAGCAGGGCAAGGAGCACAAGGCTGACCAGGATATAAATCCGCCGCAGCCGCCCCTGCTCTAAAATGCCGGGATTTCTGGGCATGATAAAAAGGTTCAGACCGAGAAATATGGCAGGCAGTATCCAGAACACATACCATGTCGGCGCAAAGGCATCGTCTTCCAGAAGCTGTCTGGCGGCATGGGTGGCGGGATGCCATGTCGCGGCTGTGAGGGCGCAGCACAGCAGAAACCAGAGGGCGGTTGTGTGCAGGGAAAACGGTGGTGTGGTCTCGCCGCTTAATCCGATAGCGGCATTTCCGAGGCAGGAAAAAACAGCGCATATGGAAAGGAAAACACTGACGGATTTCCAACGGGTGATCTTGAGGGTATGGACATAAAAGATTCCCATAATGACGGCGGCAGGGAAAAACAGCCAGAGAATATCGATAGGGAAAAAGCGGCACACCGCTTCCCCGGCAAGGCACAAAAGAAGGATAAGGGGAACTGTCACAGCCGCCAGTCCGGCAGGACGCAGCCGCAGATGTTGTTTCACGGGGAAATAGGCAAGCAGCATCCCCGGCAGGAAAATCATAAGCGACATATCAAGCTCTCCTTTCAGTACGTTTGAAATCTTTGAATAAATAATCACCGAAAGCGGTGCGCGCGGCTTTGACAAGACCGCGGCTGACAGGGATTCTGTTCCCTGTTTTCAGGATAAAGTCCGTGCCGTCAAAATCCTCCGCGTGTTCCATGTTGACAAGAACGCCCCGGCTGCACAGAAAAAAGCGCCCGTCCGTAAGGGCGTCCGTAAACTCCCGGAACGTCTTGCGCGTCACATACGTTTCCCCGTCTGTGCTGTAAACATAGATCCGGTGCTGGTAATGTTCCGCATACAGGATATCCTGAAAGCGAAGCCGATGGATGCCGCCGGCGGTATGGATTTCGAGATACCGGTCCGTTATGGAAAAGCGTGTCACGATCTCATCGAACAGGGCGGCAAGGTCAGCCTCCTGATACGGCTTTACCAGATAGTGCAGCGCCCGGACGCGGAAGCCCTCCAGCGCATGATCGGGGGATGTGGTGGTGAACACGAGCAGGCAGTCCGGATCGAAGCGGCGCAGATGTTCCGCCGTATCCACACCGTTTTCCTCTCCCATATAAATATCGAGAAATACCAGGTCAAAATGTTCTTTTTCGGCACAGACAAGGAAATCAGCGCCGGAAGCATAACAGGAAATCGCGGCGTCAAAAAAGAGGCGGGCAGTCTGTGAAATGACCCGCCTTTTCAGCGTTTCCCGTTCTGACGCAATATCATCTACAATGGCGATCCGCATGAAGGAGTCTCCTTTATTCTGAAATAGATCCAGCCACATCATAGCATAAAACCATGCAAAAAGCGAATTTTCAGCAAAATTACAATTCGGGACGGATTTTAACCGTTCGTGCCACGCTTATGGTAAAAGGCGGAAAAATCTGTATACTGGTGCTAAAATCCTGTGGGAAGAAAGGATAGAGAGGATACCATGAACGATTGGATTTTGGTGGTGGATGACGACACATCGAATTTGAAGATGGCGAGCCATATCCTGGGCGGGCAGCAGATGCGTGTAAGCTGTCTGAAAACAGGCGGCGACGCTGTGGAGTTTTTACAGGAAAACAGGCCGGATCTGATCCTGCTGGATGTGCATATGCCCGGCATGGACGGTTTTTTGACCATGCGGAAGATGCGCGAAAACGAAAGAGCGGCGGACATTCCCGTTATATTTTTAACGGCGGATGATGACAGCAATACCGAAAAGCGTGGGTTGGAACTGGGGGCGCAGGATTTTATCAAAAAACCTTTTGTGCCGGAAGTATTGTTGCTGCGCGTGCGGCATACCATTGACTTAAACCGTCTGCAGGCGAATTTGGAGCGCGAGGTACATAAAAAGACGCAGGAAATTGCCGCGCAGCATGAAAAGCTGGAACGGATATCCATGCAGATCGTTAAAGCCTTATCCGGTGCGGTGGACGCAAAAGATACCTACACAAACGGACATTCGCTCAGAGTGGCGGAATATTCCGGAGAAATAGCGCGTCGTGCGGGACTTTCTAAAGAAATGCAGGATGATATTTATATGATGGGGCTGTTACATGACGTGGGGAAAATCGGGGTGCCCGATGCCATCATCAATAAACCGTCGCACTTGACGGAAGAAGAATATGCCGTGATCAAGACCCATCCGGTCATGGGGGCAGGAATTCTGAAAAATATCAAAGATTTTCCCAAACTGATCATCGGCGCCAGATGGCACCATGAGCGTTATGACGGCAAGGGATATCCGGATGGCATTGCGGGGGAAGAAATTCCGTTGGAGGCCCGGATCATCGCGGTGGCGGATGCCTATGACGCCATGAGCTCGCGCAGAAGTTACCGGGATGTGCTGCCGCAGGAAACGGTTCGTATGGAGATCGCAAAGGGGAAGGGAACACAGTTTGATCCCGGGATGACGGAGATCGCGCTTGCCATGATCGACGACGACACGGATTATCAGATGCGGGAGAGATGATAGAAAAACGGAAATGAGGGAGAAGATGGATAATCAGGAAAAACAGAGGGCGGCGCATCTTTTGATATTGTTGTGTTATACGATCTTATCGTGCGTGCTGATCGGCGAGTCCCTGCTTTTGGGATGGGAGATGTGGGTGGTCGTACTGCTGCCGGTCGGTGTGATCGCGGGATGGACGCTGCATATCAGGGACAGGCTGCCGATGGCTGTCAGGCTGGATATTTACACGGTTCTGATGATGCTTGTGTTCTTTTTTTACGGCATTCATGAGACCAGTATGTTTGATCTGGCGCCGGTCATGATAACGGTGATGGTGTTATATTCCGCTACGGAGAGGTACAGCACCATCAAAATATGTATGTTTACTTATTATCTGACGATGGCCTATGATTTTTTCCTGGTGATGGACGGCTTGGCGGAGGCTGCGCCGCTCTTTATCACCAGACTGCTTCTCCACCTCATGCTGGTGTATATGGCGGGCCGGCTATTAAAGTTTATGGTGCAGAGGCGGGTCAGAGAAAGAAGGGCAACGGAGGATATGATCGCCCGTCTGGAGGAAATCAATAAGAGAACGGAAGACTTTCTCGCCAATGTGTCGCATGAGCTGCGCACACCGATCAACGCGGTGACGGGGATTTCGTCGGTCATGCTGAAAAACGAGGAGGACCCGAAAAAGAAGAAAGATATTTTTACCATACAAATGGCAGGGCAGAGGCTGTTTGGACAGATCGAGGATATTTTGGACTATACGGAGATCGACAATGAAAAGCTAAACGTCAGTGAAGAAGCTTATATGATATCCTCCATTGTCAATGACGTGATCAGTGAAAATCAGATGCGGGAGAAGGAGCGGCTGCCGGAGCTGATTTTTGATCTGGACGCGGCAATGCCGGCTGTCCTGTTCGGAGACGGGAAAAAGGTGAAAAAGATCCTCAGACATTTGGTAGACAATGCCGTTAAGTTTACCAAAAAGGGTGGTGTTTATGTCAGAATCCATGCGCTTTCCAAAGACTACGGCGTAAATCTGTGCATGACGGTAAGCGATACCGGGGAGGGCATTTCCGAAGAAAATCTGGAAAAAATCACGAAGGGTTTTTATCAAAACGATGCGGGGAGAAACCGCAGGGCGGGAGGCTTGGGGTTGGGACTGTCGATCGTGGCGGGATTGGTCTCCTATATGGAAGGCTTTATGCAGATTACAAGTAAGGAAGGCTGCGGCACGAAAGTGACCGTGAGTATTCCGCAGAAAATAGCGGAACAAAAGCCGATGATCACTTTAAAAAACCGGGAGCGTCTGTGTCTCGCCTGTTTTCTGAAGCCGGAAAAGTATGAGATTCCCGAAGTGAGAAATTTTTACGATGAAATGATAACCCATATGATCGAGGGCTTGGATGTCTCCATACACAGGGTATTTCGGCTGGACGAATTGAAAGCGCTGACAGAGGTTTACCGCATTTCACACTTGTTTATCGGTGCACAGGAATATGAGGAGAGCAGCGCACTGTTTGAGGAACTTTCTGAAAGGATGACGGTGATCGTGGCGGCGGACCGGCATTTTGCCCTGCCTGTACATGCGAAGGCGAAGCTTCTGCGAAAACCGTTTTACTGTCTGCCGATCGCGAATATGCTGAATGTGGAGACGGTGGAGGATGAATTGCTTTATGCGGAAAAACAGATGCTTTGTCCGGATGTAAGCGTTCTTGTGGTGGATGACGAGCCGATGAATCTGATGGTTGCGGAGGGGATTTTTAAGGAATATGAAATGCGGGTCAAGTCGGCACACAGCGGAATGGAGGCGCTGGCGCTCTGCGAGAGAGAAGCTTTTGATCTGATCTTTCTCGATCATATGATGCCGGAGATGGACGGAGTGGAGACGCTAAAGCGGCTGCGCAGGCTTTTAGCCGATTCCGGGAGAACGGCCACGATCGTTGCCTTTACCGCCAATGCCGTCAGCGGCGCCAGAGAAATGTTTTTTGAGGAAGGGTTTGATGAGTTTGTGTCCAAACCGATTGAGATAGCGGAACTGGAACGGGTTCTCAGAAATGTCCTGCCAAAATCCATGGTTCATTATATTGATAAAACAAATAACAACAAGCGAAAAGACGATAACCAAAACAACGGCATTGCGGAGGGCATCCGGGAACGGCAGGCTTTGGTCAAGGGGAAAGACGGTCTCTTGGAAGAAGCGGGGATTCATACGGAAAAAGGGATGCAATATTGCATGAACAACAGGGCGTTTTATGAGGAACTGCTTCAAAAATTTGCAGCGGACGCGGATCGGAAACAGGAGGAGATCGACAGCTTTTTCAGACAGAAGGATTGGGAGAATTATCACATCATGGTGCACGCGCTCAAAAGCACGGCGCGCACGATAGGGGCGGACGATCTTTCCAATCGGGCAAAGGGACTGGAGGAGGCGGCGAAAAAATCGGATGCGGCATATATCGGGAGGCAGCATGAAAAGCTGCTTTCAAAGTATCGGGAGACGGTGCGGAGGATACGGGATATGTTCCGTGAGGAAGACGGCGAAGGGGAGCAAAAGGACTATCGGGAAATCTCAAATTCGGCGTTTCGCAAGAGGCTGGAAGAAGTAAACGACAGTTTGAATACGTTTGAGGCGGAAAAGGCAAAAAAATTGATAGCGCAACTGGACGGCTTTCTCTATGACGGGAAACCGGTTGCCGGACTTTTGGAGGCAGCAGGGCGGGATATCGATGATTTTGAGATAGCCGCGGCAGCGGAAAAAGTGAAAGCGCTGCTGCATGGTGTGGGGGATGGTGAAGCATGATAAAATTAAAGAGAATAATCGATCCCATAAGAGATGCCAATGTAACGCTGCAGGAGCGTTTGTTCCGCCTGCTGACGCTGGTTGGACTGATCGGCATGGGGATCACCATTATTTTGACAGTTGCGCTTGGAGAGGGCGCTGCCAATTATATTGGTATGATACTGGGGTTTCTCATTCTTTTCGGCATCACTTATTTTTCCATCCATTATCGCAAAATACAGGCGGGAGCGATCATAATCGGGGGACTTCTCGTGTATCTGGTGATGCCTTATAACTATCTGACGACAGGCGGGATTTACGGAGGCGGTTCCAGCTGGTTTTTGCTCGCCTTTGTCTTTGTAGCGCTGATCGTTGAGAAAAAAGCCAAATATATCTTGCTGATCACCGGATTGGCGGTCAGCTGGGGCTGCTATTTTCTGTCCTATCTTTATCCATCCCTTCCCGCCGCGCATACCACGGAGATGGCATATACGGATGTGGTATTATCCCTGACCATGGTTTCCGCGATCACCTGCGGTATGCTTCTGTTTCAGAATGCCATTTACCGCTCCGAGAACAGGACGGCGCAGCGGCAGAAGCGGGAAATCGAGGAATTGAACCGGGCGCAGAACCGATTTTTTTCCAGTATGAGCCATGAGATCCGCACGCCGATCAATACGATCATCGGCTTAAATGAAATGATCCTGCGCGAGACCACGTCGGATGAGATTGCCGCAGACGCGAGGGACATTCAGACAGCCGGCAAAATGCTGCTTACGCTGATCAACGATATTTTGGATATGTCCAAGATAGAATCCGGTAAAATGGATATCGTGCCTGTCAGCTATGATGTGGGGACTATGCTGTCGGATATCGTCAATATGATCTGGGTGCGTGCGAAGGAAAAAGGGCTGGAATTTCATATCGACGTTGACCGAAAAATGCCTGCGCAGCTTTTGGGTGACGAGGTGCGGATCAAGCAGGTATTGATCAACGTGCTGAACAATGCGGTAAAATATACTTCGGAAGGCGCCATTATCCTGTCTATCCAGTGCAGGAGACAGGAGCACGGGCGTGCGCAGATCATCTATTCGGTGGCGGATACGGGAATGGGTATCAAAAAGGAGAGTATGCCGTATCTGTTCAGCGCTTTTAAGAGGGTGGATGTGGAAAAGAATCGTTACATTGAGGGAACGGGACTTGGACTTTCCATCGTGAAGCAGCTGGTAGACCTGATGGGCGGCGATATTTCGGTAAACAGCGTCTATACGAAAGGGACGACCTTTGTCATTACCCTGCCGCAGGAAATCGTTTCCGGGCAGATGCTCGGGGACATTGACATCGAGGCGCGCCATACGATGAATGCGAGAAAACATTATAAGAGAAGTTTTACGGCGCCGAGAGCACGCATTCTGATTGTGGACGATAACGAGATGAATCTGATGGTTGCGGGGAAACTTTTGCGGGATACGGAGGTACAGACGGAGACTGCGGGAAGTGGGATGGAATGTCTGCGAAAGACGCTGCAAAATCGGTACGATGTCATTTTGATGGATCATCTGATGCCGGAGATGGACGGAGTTGTGTGTCTGCATGAGATTCGAAAACAGGCGGGCGGACTGAATCAGGAGACGCCGGTGGTTGTTTTGACGGCGAACGCCGGCGGGGAAAACCAGAGACTGTATCAGAGGGAAGGCTTTGACGGCTATCTGACGAAGCCGGTGACCGGTGCACAGCTTGAGGCGGAGCTGTTAAAGCATCTTCCGGGAGAGCTGGTGACGCAGGCGGATGGGAAGGAAGCTTTCGGCGTGATGCAGACGCCCTTTGTCGAGCATACGAAAAAGAAGAAGTTTCTGCTGATCTCAACGGACAGCGTTTCCGATCTGCCGGAGGAGATGACGGACCGGGCGAGAATTGCCGTTATGCCGTATCGGGTCGTGACGGAGGGCGGTGAATTTATAGACGGACAGGAGACGGGAACGGACGGTGTGCTTTCCTATATCAGAAGCGGCAGGCACGCACATTCGGAAGCGCCGGGCGTTGCCGAGTACGAGGCTTTTTTTGCGGAGCAGCTCACAAAGGCACAGTGCGTGATTCATCTGACCATGTCGGGAAAGGTCAGCAAGGGGTATGAGAATGCGGTGGAGGCGTCAAAAAGTTTTGACAATGTGGAGGTGATCGACACCGGGCATTTGTCAAGCGGCATGGGCTTTGTCGTTTTGCAGGCGGCGGCGTATGCAGCGGATGGTATGTCAAAGGAGGCTGTGATCGAGGGCATCCGACAGATGCGTTCGCTGGTCAGAACAAGCTTTATTGTGGATGATACCGAATATTTGCTGCGCGCGGGAAAGGTCTCGGCGCGGGTCAACAGAATCTGCCGGGCGTTTATGGTACATCCGGTGCTGGTTTTGAAAAACAGTAAACTGACGGTGGGAGCCGTGATGATCGGCACACAGAAAACGGTGTGGAAAAAGTATATCGCGTCCGTGTTTCGGAATGTGGGCAGGATCGATAAACGGCTTTTGTTTATTACCTATGCGGGACTTTCGGAGGAGGAGCTGCGGGAAATTGAAAAAATCGTCAGAAAGAAAATCGATTTTGAGCGGGTCATTTATCAAAAAGCGTCACCGGCCATTGCCATTAACTGCGGAATGGGGACGTTTGGGCTGTTGTTTAAGCAGTAGGGAGATTTTTATCTTTACATAAGAACGTATGTTTGATAACATGATAGTATATTCATTGACAGGGAGGAGAAGGGAATGGGATCGTACTTGCTAAGAGCAGTCCCGCAAAGAAATACGGAATACAGACAGGCGAGCCTATCGTGGCAGCACAGAGAAAATGTCCCGGGCTGGTGATCGTGCCGCCGGATTACGGTTTATATGTCAAGTTCTCCCGAGCTTTTATGAAACTATTGAATGAATACAGCGACAATGTGATTCAGTACAGCATTGACGAGGCGTGGGTGGTATTTGAGGGCTTTGAAAAGCTTTACGGTCGTGACCGGATGGTGAAGCTTGTCTATGAGATAAAGGACAGGATCAGATCCGCGGGAAATTTGGAGAGGATGCCATTTTCCGCGCCAGTTTTTTGGAAGGAAACGTATCCCATATGAGCGGCGGGCTGAATAAAGAGAGGCGCAGTGGGGGTATATAGGGATAGAGGGGGAGGTTCAAAGGTAAATTGAAAAAATATCTTGTTGTTTTTATACTTTTAGTATTGGTGGGCTGTATGGGATGGTTGTTTTTATGTGGTAATCGGACAAATTATGGTTTCCGTGTTATTATCAGCGAGAAACTGATTTCCCATAGGGGGGGGGGTAAATTATCCGGAAAATACAATGCTCTCGGTTACGGATGCGGTGGAAAGAAAGTATCGAATCGTAGAAGTTGATATCAGGGTGACTAAGGATGATATTCCGGTACTGTGCCATGATGATGGCATTGAAAATCTTTCTGATGGAAAAGGCATTATCAGGGAATTAACGTTAGCAGAGCTTAAAAGATGGGATTTTGGAAATTCATTTTATGGAAGTAATCGCGGAGTCTCTATTTCGACACTTGAAGAGTTTTTAGACTATATGTATGAAAAGAAATGTGTTGCAGAACTTGATCTTGTAAATGACATGATGACGCCGGAAATGTTAGATATTGTTTATGGTATCGTAAAAGAATCGGATATGCGTCACAATGCAATTTTTACGGTCAACCAGGAACAGGCAATTTATTTGGCTGGTATAGACAGTTCCTTGATTTTTTGTATATCCGGAATAAAAACGATGGATGATATCAAAAATATACCGGCATCAAAGCTTGGTAAAATGAAGATTGTTTCTATTTCAAACAATGATTTTAACGGAGAGATATGTCGTTACGCGCATAAAAGAGATTTTTTGGTGAAAGCGTGGACAGTTAATGATGCTGATAGGATCATGCAGTTGATTGACGAGGACTGCGACCTGATTATTACGGATACAGTGACAAAGAATGAATTGACTAAGTTAAGGCAATGAATCATAGCGAAGTGAAAAATCTTGAAAACTGCTTGCATTTGAGCACTATGAAAGGACCGTGCAAATGATCGACAAACAAACCTTTCACCCCCTAAATTACATCAAAAAGGAAGAATACTCCGGCAGTATGGATGGGATGCGCTATCTTTTGAAGCGGGACAAGGATGGAGAGGCGGATGCGATTCGGGTGACGGTCTGGCCGGAGCCGCTTGGCATTTACAAGACGCCGCAGGAGAAGCAGACTTCCATCTTGGTGCCGCTGACGGCGGAAGGAGTGGAACAGGCGGCGGACTGGCTTAACGAACAGTACGAGACGAGAAAGGACTACTGGCTGGAGAATCTGCATAGACCGTGGACGGAGGTGTGATTTTTCACAAGATTTACATAAATATTTGTTCATATTGTGGAAAAAATAGAAAAAACTTGCTTTTTCTACAAGATAGAGTATATAATGGGGAAAGATAGTTGACATAAAGCAAATCGTAGCAGACATGCGTGAGGGGCTTGGAGGTAGCGATATGGCAGCGCTGAATTTGAATGCGTTATTCTTTAACCATGAGATTTCCTTTTGCAAGGTTTATAATGCGGAGAGCAAGGACAAGCTGGAGCGGCTCTTTGTCTCCAACCGTATCTCCTTTTTTGTGGAGTGGCAGGAAAAGAGCTTTTGGGAGCGCTTTTTCGGCAGGGTAGGCGAAAACAAGGAGGTTTTCACCATACATATCAATGAGGCGGATACTTCGCGGGCAAAGGATCTGGCGGAGGGGATTGAAAGCGTACAGATTGCCTCGGCGTAGACGGACGGAAACATAGGTTAAAACAGGATAATGACCCTGGGAGTTTTCCCGGGGTCTTATATTGAGAGGAAAAAGAAATGGATAAGAAGCCGCAAGGTCGAGAGCGTGTGCAGGGCCGCAAAAAAGTGCAAAGCCGTGAGAAGGCGGGAGAAAAAGAAGAAAGAAAGCGCAGTCTCTGTCCGGCCTCGAAAAAATGCGGGGGCTGTCAGTTTGTGGATATGCCCTATCAGGAGCAGTTAAAAAGAAAGCAGCGGCAGGCGGAGCAGCTTTTGAAGGAATTTGGCAAGGTGATGCCGATCATCGGGATGGAGGAGCCTGCGCATTACCGCAACAAAGTGCACGCTGTTTTTGACTTTCAAAGGGGCAGAGGGATCGTGTCCGGCATTTATCAGGAAAAAAGCCATCGGGTGGTACCGGTGGAGGGCTGCCTTTTGGAGAACGGGAAAGCGGATGCGATCATCCGCTCGGTGAGAGAGCTGGCAAAGTCTTTTAAGTACAAAGCTTACAATGAGGACAGCGGTTACGGTCTTCTGCGGCATGTGCTGGTCCGCGTGGGACATATCACGGGGGAAATCATGGTGGTGCTGGTGCTTGGTTCGCCCATCCTTCCCTCGAAAAATCATTTTGTAAAAGAGTTATGTAAACTATATCCTGAGATCACCACCATTCTCATCAATGTGAACAGCAAGCGCACCAGCATGGTGCTGGGGGAGAAGGAGCAGGTGATCTACGGGAAGGGCTATATCGAGGACGAGCTTTGCGGCAGGCGGTTTCGGATCTCCGCGAAGTCATTCTATCAGGTCAATTCCGTACAGACCGAGGCGCTTTACGGAAAAGCGGCGGAGTATGCGCAGCTGACGGGCAAGGAGCTGGTGGTGGACGCTTACTGCGGGATCGGCACCATTGCCCTCGCCGTGGCGGGACAGGCAAAGAAGGTCATCGGGGTGGAGCTGAATAAAGACGCGGTGCGGGATGCCGTTACGAACGCGAAGATCAATCAGATCAAAAACGCGGACTTTTATCTCAATGATGCGGGCAGATTTTTAACCCAGATGGCGGAGGCGGAGGAACAGGTGGACGTAGTTTTTCTGGATCCGCCAAGGAGCGGCAGCACGGAGGAATTTCTGGATGCGCTGCTTCGCATCAGTCCCAAGCGGGTAGTATATATTTCCTGTAATCCGGAGACACTGGCGAGGGACTTAAAATACCTGACAGGAAAGAGCGGTTACCGTGTGCGGGAGATCACGCCGGTGGATATGTTTCCGTTTACGGAGAATATCGAGGCGGTTTGCCTGTTGTCCCAACATGAGAAATAGGAAGGAGCATTTGTTATGACAGAAGCCTGTTTTGATGAAATGCAGATCAGTTTAGATTGGGAAGAAGACCCACGGGAAGACCGATTAGACCGCATCCGCTATGAGAGAAGGCAGAAACGGCGGCTTGCAAGACTGCGGCGCGAAAAACAGAAGCGCGCACTGGCGGGGGTGCTCTTTTGCGGTTTACTTGCCGTAATCGTCGTGCTGCGTGTGGCGGCTGTCAGAATGGACAAGAGGGCAGGAGAGACGCCCGCGCTGTCGGCACGGGAAATGGCAGCGCTGAATCAGTCTGGCGGAGCGGGGATTACGGAAATAGCGGGAAAAATCGCGGAAGCAGCCGGGGTGCCGGTAACAGAGGCGGAAAAGATTGTGGGAGAGTCTGAGGTAGAGGAAACGCAGTCAGAAGAAACATCGGCTGAGGCGGAGACTACAGTTTACCGTTTCGCAGAGACAGAGGATACCGCCTTTATTGACAGTGCGGATGTCATCAGTTCACATGCCATTCTGATAGATGAAAGCACTGACGATGTTATTGCGTCAAAGGGAGCGAAAGAAAGAATCATGCCCGCCTCCATGACGAAGGTTTTGACGGTGCTTGTGGCGGCGGAACAGATCCCCGAGGAGAAGCTTGACGATACCTTTGAGATGACGCTGGAGATCACAGATTATGCCTATGTGAACGATTGCAGCTCCGTAGGTTTTTTGGATGGGGAAGCAGTATCGGTGCGGGATCTGTTTTACGGGACAGCCATGCAGTCCGGCGGAGACGCGGCGCTGGGGCTTGCCTATTATGTGGCGGGCTCTCAGGAGGCCTTTGTGAAATTGATGAACGAGAAACTGGAAGCGCTCGGCATCGCGGACAGCACGCATTTTACCAACTGCGTCGGGCTCTATGATGAAGCGCATTACAGCACGGTCTACGATATGGCGGTCATTATGAAGGCGGCAATGCAGAATGACTTTTGCAGGGAAGTGATGTCGAAGCATGTTTATACCACAAAGCCTACCGCGGAACATCCCGAGGGCATTGAGATTTCCAATTGGTTCCTGCGGAAAATCGAGGACAAGGATACGGGCGGCGAGGTGCTCTGCGCCAAGACCGGGTATATTGTGCAGTCGAAAAACTGTGCCGTGAGCTATGAAATGTCTGCCAAAGGAACGCCGTATCTTTGTGTGACGGCGGGGTCCACCAGCAGCTGGCGGTGTATCTACGATCACGTGGAAATCTATAACAGATATCTTTAAAACCATAAAAGGAGAAGTCAATGCCAAACACGAATACGACCAAGATCGCATTGGGGGAATCTCTGAAAAAACTGGTTCTGACCAAGAGGCTTGAGAAAATAACGATCAACGATCTCACATCGGACTGCGGCATCAGCAGAATGGCATTTTACTATCATTTCAAGGATATTTACGATCTGGTGGAATGGGTCTGCGTGGAGGATGGGAAGAAAGTTTTGCAGGGCAAAAGGACTTATGAGACATGGCAGGAGGGCATGACCCAGATTTTTGAGGCTGTTCTGGAAAACAAGGCGTTTGTGCTAAATGTGTACCGCAGTATCGGCAGGGAAAAGGTGGAAGGGTATCTCTACAAGCTTACCTACGAAATGCTCAAGGAAGTGGTTGAGGACAGATGCCGGGGCGTGGAATTGTCGGCGGCGCATAAAGCGTTTATTGCGGATTTCTATAAATACGGCATTGTAGGAATCATGCTGGATTGGATCGGCGGCGGCATGAAGGGAAATTATGAGGAGATCGTGGAGAATATGGGAGTCATGCTTCACGGTAATATTGCACGCTCTATTAAGAATTTTGAGAAAGCCGGAAATTGCGATTGAAATAGTTTACATAATATTACTGATAATGCTAATTTGGTTAACATAATGCTATTTATGATATTGTTTTACTAAACAGATCAGGCGAAATGATAAGTTTTTTATCATTTTGCTTTTTTTGTTAATTGGTCGGGAAGAAAAGAACGGCTATGATAGCTTTAGCAAAAAAAGAAAACAGGGGCGAAAAGATAGAAACCGCCGAGATCGGGAAAGGTGGAACACATATGGCAAACAAAAAAAATATCGGGCTTGGCGTGGCGGCTGTTGCGGCAGCAGGAGCGGGCGCGGCGCTGGCGGCAAAAACTTTGCAGAAGAAAGCGCAGGTAGGGGGTGTGTCTGCACAGACGGAAGAAGGAACGGTGAGCGAACCGGAACTTTCCGCGGACGAAAAGCGCCGCAGGAGAAAATATACGGAATTGGACTACCGCAACACTGAGCTGGGACGGTATGATAAAAACAGCAAGGGCATTTATTACAGCAACGGCAACTACGAGGCGTTTGCAACGCCGAAAAAGCCCGATGGAGTGGATGAGAAAAATGCCTATATCGTGGGCAGCGGTCTTGCGGCGTTGGCGGCGGCTTGTTTCCTGGTCCGCGACGGACAGATGCCCGGCAGCCATATTCATATTTTAGAATCCATGGACATTGCGGGCGGCGCCTGCGACGGCATCAACGACCCGAACAGAGGCTATGTGATGCGCGGCGGCAGAGAGATGGAAAATCATTTCGAGTGTTTGTGGGATCTGTTCCGCAGCATTCCTTCCATCGAGACGCCGGGTGTGTCGGTGCTGGACGAATATTACTGGCTGAATAAGGAGGACCCGAACTATTCCCTCTGCCGTGCTACGGTAAACCGTGGGCAGGACGCCCACACGGACGGCAGATTCAATCTGAGCCAGAAGGGCTGCATGGAGATCATGAAGCTCTTTATGACAAAGGATGAGGACCTCTACGACAAGACCATTGAGGATGTCTTCGATGAGGAAGTGTTTGACTCCACGTTCTGGCTATACTGGCGCACCATGTTCGCTTTCGAGAACTGGCACAGTGCGCTTGAAATGAAGCTGTACTTCCAGCGGTTCATTCATCACATCGCGGGACTGCCGGATTTCAGCGCTTTGAAATTCACGAAATACAACCAGTATGAGTCACTGATCCTGCCCATGCAGAAATATCTGGAGGCAGCAGGCGTTGACTTCCGGTTTAACACCGAAGTGACCAACGTCATTTTTGAGTTTGAGGGTGACAAAAAGATTGCCAAGGCGATCGAATGCAAGGTGAAGGGCGTGGAGAAAGGTATTATGTTAACTGAAAATGACCTTGTCTTTGTGACCAACGGCAGCTGCACCGAGGGGACGATCTACGGCGACCAGAACCATGCGCCCAACGGGGATGCGGAGGTGCGTACAAGCGGCTGTTGGAGCCTCTGGAAAAACATCGCGAAGCAGGATCCTTCCTTCGGGCGTCCCGAGAAGTTCTGCTCTGACGTGGCGAAGACAAATTGGGAGTCCGCTACCGTTACCACGCTGGACGACAAGATTCTGCCTTATATCGAAGCCATCTGCAAGCGCGATCCCAAGAGCGGCAAGGTGGTGACCGGCGGTATCGTGAGCTGTCAGGATTCCGCATGGCTTCTCAGCTGGACCGTCAACAGACAGGGACAGTTCAAGGATCAGGATAAAGATAAGGTCTGCGTCTGGGTGTACGGTCTGTTTACGGATGTGGAAGGCGATTATGTGAAGAAGCCCATGAAGGATTGTACCGGTAAGGAAATCACGCAGGAGTGGCTCTACCACTTGGGCGTGCCCGTGGAGGAAATTGACGGGCTTGCTGAAAAGAGCGCGGTCTGCGTGCCGACCATGATGCCTTATATCACCGCATTCTTTATGCCCAGAACCGCAGGCGACAGACCTGACGTGATTCCCGACGGCTGCGTGAACTTTGCGTTCCTCGGACAGTTTGCCCAGACTCCGAGAGATACCGTGTTCACCACCGAGTATTCCGTCAGGACCGCCATGGAAGCCGTTTACGGTCTGCTGGGCGTGGACAGAGGCGTACCGGAAGTGTGGGGCAGCGTCTACGATATCAGGGAGCTTCTTTCCGGCAGCGTGAAACTGATGGATGGTAAGTCTCCGCTGGAGATCAATTTGGGACCGTTAAATCCGGTAAAGAAGCTGCTGCTCAAGTTTGTGAAGGGCACGGTGGTCGAAAAGGTGATGCGGGATCAGGGTGTTTTGAAGGAGTGGATGTAAAACTATACTATAATAGGAGAGTTTTGGCAAGAAAGAAGGGAAACAGGCAGCGCGGTTGCGCTGCCTGTGTTTTCTGATTGTTGTCGGAAAGCCAGTTTCTAAATTCTTCTCGGGTGGGGAATTGCAGGGTATCGTTCATGGTATTGTTCCTCCATGTGATGTTTCTGTTGTTAGACACGAAGCATTAGCTTAATATATAGTATATCTTTAGAAATAAGTATTGGCAATTAGTTAGTTTACATGGGTGTCATTCTTTACTGAAATAACTTTTTATGATACACTTTGAATAGCAATGAAGGGAAAATAAAACGTATATGAAAATATATATGGATAATTGTTGTTATAATCGTCCTTATGATGACCAGACATATATTAGAATCCATTTAGAAACGGAAGCAAAACTGCATATTCAGGATTTGGTTAAACGAGGGGAAATTGAGCTTGTCACTTCTTATATGTTGGAATATGAGAATGGGAAAAATCGGTTTTCTCATAAAAAAAGGGCAATAGCCGATTTTATGAATGCATATGAATCATACAGTGATTATTTTATTACCACAGATGACCGTCTGCTTAAATTGCAGACAGAGGAGATTCAGGTGGTGACACCGGGAGAATTTATTAGAAGATTGGAGGCGGTTGACTGATGAACAGTGCAGTAGAGATTATGGATATAGGTTTTGCTTGTCTGGTGGAAAAATTGGGGATTGTCGATGCAGAGCGTTTTATTGCGATGATTAAACGGGATAGCTTCGATTACACAGTTTGGCGGAGAGAGTATTTTGATGACATGCCTTTGGAACAGGTGAGTGAAGAGGCGGAAACTTATGCTAAAAGTCATCCTCATAAGGGAAATGGAATAAGAGTATAAAAACTGCGGGTATCCTCAATGGAACCCGCAGTTTTAAGTTGAAAGCACAAACGATGATTACAAATCGTAATACATCATAAACTCCGCCGGCGTAGGAATCTGCCCGGCTTCTTTTGCCTCGGCGCGTTTCCTTTCGATCCATACGTCGATGAGCCGCTCGGGGAACACCCCGTCCTTGGTCAGATAGTCGTGGTCTTTCTCCAGTGCATCCAGCGCCTCCTCCAGTGATTTCGGAAGCCCCTTGATCTTCTTCTGCTCCTCGGGGGAGAGGGTGTAGAGGTTAAAGTCGTAAGGTCCCCAGCCGTTTGCCGCGGGATCGATTTTCTTCTCAATGCCGTCTAAGCCAGCCATCAGGATCGCCGCATAAGCGTAGTAGGGATTGGCGGTAGCATCAGGGTTTCTCAGCTCAAACCGCTTTGCCTCCGGGGATTTCGCGTAGGCGGGAATGCGGATGACCGCACTGCGGTTGGAGGTAGCGTAGCCGACAGTCACGGGCGCTTCATACCCGGGCACCAGACGTTTGAAGGAGTTGGTGGAAGGGTTGGTGAAGGCGCACAGCGACGCGATGTGGGAGAGTAGTCCGCCGATAAAGTAGTGGGCGGTCTGACTTAAGCCGGAGTAGCCGTTCTCGTCGTAGAAGACAGGATTGCCGTCCTTTTTCAGCAGCATATGCACATGAAGCCCATTGCCTGCCTCTTTATAAATGGGCTTGGGCAGGAAGGTGGCTGTCTTGCCTTCCCGTGCGGCCATATTCTTGATGATATATTTGATGATCATGGTGTTGTCCGCCATGGTGGGCATATCGGCAAGCTCCACTTCGATCTCCATCTGTCCGGGACCGCCGACTTCGTGGTGGTGGTATTTCACCTTGATGCCCCAGTCTTCGATTTCCATGCACATACGGCTTCTGAGATCGTAGCCCACATCCTGGGGCGCGGCGATGTGGTAGCCGCCGTGGGTCACTTCGTAGCCGTTGTTGCCGGGTGTATCCAGCCTGCAGTTCCAGTCCGCCTGTCTGGTGTCAATGCTGTAAGCGCACTGTCTGGGCGACACTTCGTAGCGGGCGGAGTCGAACAGATAGAATTCAAACTCGGGTCCGATCACCATCTCGTCTGCAACGCCGGTCTTTTTCATGTAATCCATGGCGCGCAGGCTGACATTTTTCGGATACTGGTCAAAGGGCGTGTTCTCGCCTTTACCGATCACGCAGACGTTACCGCACATGGTCAGTGTGGGCACTTCCGCAAAAGGATCCACGTAGGCGGTATCCGGGTCAGGCAAAAAGACCATGTCGCTCTTTTCAACGGGCGCGTACCCGTAGTTGGAACCGTCGAAGCCGATCCCGTAGACGAAGACGTTCTCATCAAACCGCTCCACCGGTATGGTGATGTGACGCCAGCGTCCGTCGATGTCGGTCATTTTGAAGTCGATCATACGGATCTCTTTCTCCTGACACAGTTTCCTGATTTCTGTACTTTTGTCCATGCTTTCCTCCAATCTTATCCCTTTTTTGTGCGATTCCCATGGAATCTGAATTGTATGTATAATAACACTATACTATAGAAGAAGTACGACGGTAAAGCGAAATTTTGCGAATTGCGTGAAGTGTGAGACGAATGCGGAAGGTGTGACCATGCGACAAAAGTTATTGGAAGGGCGGTTGGATAGACTGTGATATTTTGGAGGTCAACGTTTGCGGAAAAAGCGTTGATAATGCGGCTGTGGAAGTGGTATACTGGAAACATTGGAGGTAAGAATGAAAACACGGGAAGAAGCTTTGCGATACGGTCTGTCATTCCCCAATGTCTATCAGGATGCACCCTTTCATGATGATAACTGGATACTGGTAAGGTGCCGCGGAAATCAAAAGGCATTTCTGTGGACTTATGAATACGAAGGCGTTATGCGCATCAATATCAAGGTGGATCCCGAATGGCGGGACTTTTGGCGGGAGGCTTATGAGGCAGTATTGCCGGGCTACCATCAGAACAAGGAACACTGGAATACGGTAATTTTGGACGGGACGATACCGGATGAGGATATCAGGCGAATGATTGCGGAAAGCTACGATCTGGTGTCAGGGAAACGAAAAAAAGAGGGAAAAAAATTCCATGAGAAAAAGAGGAGTTAAGAAGAACAGAAAGTGTGCGCTTGCTTTTCTGCTTGCGGTTTTGCTGTGGGCGGAGGGGACGTTGGGGAGCGTTTACGCTGCGCAGGAGACGGTGTCGGAGAATACGCCTGTCATTACCCCCATAGAAACAGAGCAGCCTGCGGAAGGAGAAGTTTCTGCGCCGGAGGGAACAGAGCAGCCTGCGGAGGAAGAAACTCCCATACCGGGGGAGGCTGATAAACCGGAGGGGGAAGAAACAGAACAGCCTGCGGAGGGAGAGAAGCCCGAGCCGAGTGAGACAGAGAAGCCTGTGGAGGAAGAAACTCCCGCATCGGATGAGAGTGTTTCGGAGAATACATCCGATGAGGAGACTGATGAGAGTGTCTCGGAAAATACGGCAGAGTCCGAAGAGGAACTTCTGCCGGAACGGATTCCGGGAGCAGGGGAAGCTTTGGGTGAGCCACCGCTTTTGTCAGAGGAGGGCGGATCGGAAGCAGCACTGTTCCGGGATGGCAGTGTTATGTCAACCAGAGCCGGCAGCATATCTTTGCAGAAACCGGGTACCGTAGATATCATTGCCCGTTATAAGGCTTATCCTTGGAATTTGAATGTATCAAACACTTATAGCGATAAACCCTCGACCAAGAGCCCTTACCGTGCGGGACATCTGTCAAGTGAAAGTCTGGAAAATGCGCTGAATCTGATGAATTTTATCCGTTATGTGGCAGGGATTCCGGCAGAGGTGACGCTTAACGAGGAGTATATCGAACTGGTGCAGGCGGGTGCGCTGGTGAATTGTGTCAACGATAAATTATCGCATACACCTACGCAGCCAAGCGGGTTCCCGGACGATCTTTACGAAAAGGGAAAAGCGGGGTGCTCCAGCAGTAATATCGCGTGGAATTATGGCAATATGGCACAGTCACTGTTAAACGGCTGGATGTACGATGGGGATGCTTCCAATATTTCCGTTATGGGGCATCGCAGATGGGTGCTCAATCCGTCCATGACGCAGACCGGCTTCGGTGCGGTCGGGGCTTACTCAGCGATGTATGCCTTTGACGGAAAGGGAAGCAAAATCACGGATTATGTGGCGTGGCCGGCACAGAATATGCCAATCGAGCTGATGAACGGTTCGGGGACGCCTTGGACGCTGAGCCCGGGAAGTGACTACAAAACGGTGGAACAGGGTCAGGTCACGGTAACCTTGAAAAATGTCTCCTCAGGGAAGACATGGACTTTTTCGGATGCAAAGAAGGATGGCTATTTTGCGGTAAATAAGGGCGGATATGGTATGCCAAACTGCATTATTTTTCGTCCCAATAACGTAAGTTATGATAAATCCTCCCAGTTTCAGGTGACCGTCACCGGGCTCAAGGATCAGGAGGGAAATGCAGCGACGTTAAGCTATCGCGTGGATTTCTTTTCCCTGTCCGATCCACCGAAGGAAGTGGAGAAAGTGGCGCTGGATACCGAAAACCTTCATCTTTTACTGGATGATACGGAGGGAAAAAATCAGGGCGCGCTGCATGCGACCCTCACCCCGTCGAATGCGGCGGATAAGACACTCACATGGAATAGTCTCAATCCGGCTGTGGCAACGGTCGATGCAAACGGGGTGGTAACGGCAAAGGGCGTGGGGGAGACCACGATCACGGCCACGGCCGTAAACGGAAAACAGGCGGCATGCGGTGTTAAAGTATCCAAATATACTCTGTCAGCAGACGGTATTGTTTTTGACGAAAAGGAGAACAGCTATAAACTGGAGTTTGAGTTGCGGGAAGATGATCCGCAGGGAAGTACAAAGAAAATCACGGTCAAGGACGGAGAAGCGGACACTACGGATAAGGTCCGCTGGAGCAGTGAAAATGAGAACGTGGTAACGGTGGACGCGGACGGTGTCGTCACCCCGACGGGGATAGGCGAGGCGGCAATCTGGGCGGATGTGGCGGATGGATTGAAGATGTTTGGCTGTGAGGTAACAGTGGAAAGTGCTGCGCTGCCGTCCATGCAGATGCGGGAAAGCACTCTTACGATGAAGGCGGGGGAGAGCAGGCAGCTGAGAGTGTATCTGAGCCCTGCGGATACAAAATGGGGCAGTAATGGGAAGAAATATATTAAATGGAAGTCAGATCGGGCAGGGACAGTCGCTTTTGAGGTCAGGCAGGACGCCGGATTGGCTGAAGCGAGTGGCGGGAGTACGGTCACGACTACGGTATCTGAGACGATCAGCGGGAATACGGTTACGGTGAAAGCGCTTGCTGCCGGTAAGGCAAAGATCACCGCTGAAATTGTGGACGAGACGGGGCAGACGGTCGGAACGGTCGGTGAGGAGAAAGGGAAGGCAGCCTGCGAAGTGACGGTGCAGGAGAGCGCCGTGCTGCCTGCGGAAGCCGCCTGCCCCAGAGGCATCGCTCTGATCAATACGCACAATACCTTAAAGGATGTGGCGCTGCCCGAGGGCTGGAGCTGGAAATATCCGGACACTTCCCTGGCACAGTTTGCGGGCAGGCGTGAAAAGACTTTTCCGGCAGAATATCAGCCACCGGCGGCAAAGGATGTACAGCCGGCAGAGACGTTTCTGACCGTGTACTTTCTCTCCTTAGAGAAACTGTCTGTGTGTGTGAAGCATAGTGACAATGCCGGTGTTGGGCAGGAGGTTACCGTCCTGAAAAGCGGCTGGACGGCACATTGTTATGTAAACTACTCCTTTGAGGAAGCATTGGAACAATATGAGGAAAAAAATGACGCATTAAAAAATAACACATGGTATCAAAAACAGAAGAAAGAACTGCTGGAGAATCTTGATAAGAATATTGTGCTGACGAGCAGCAAGCCGCAGTCAATCACAGTGGAGGCGGTGAAGAATACGGAGGGGAAGACGGCTGTGAGCGCCAAGGCGCCCGGAGACGCAGTGTTGAATGCGGAGTTGAAGCTGGGGAAAAAGACTTTCCGCGCCGGTCAGAAGCTTACCGTGGCGGAGCAGGTGGAAGCCGCCTTTCGGGTTACCGGGCTGGATTGTTTTGCAAAGGTCGGCGGGGAAGATTCGTATCGGTACGCAGCCGAGCTTGGCGATTTTCCGATGTCAGCGAAAGGTGGAATCAACAGTAAGATACGTTTGGAAATGGCCGGCGTAACCAAGCTTACCGTCAAGAGCGGCAACAGTAAGGTGGTGTCCGTGAAGGCGTCCGCCGTAAAGCCGATCGACTCAAATAAATATGAGATTCCGCTGGCAGTCAGCGCCGCCGGCACAGCTGAAATTACAGTGACGGGAAACAATGCGGCGAAGACCTCCCGCACATTGACGTTGGTGGTGACGGATGCTCGTCCCGGGCTCGGAGAGGAGACCGTCACAGTCAATACCCTGCAGACGGGAGGAACAGGCTTTTACCTCTATGCGGCAAAGGATGCCGAAGGAGTTCCTTATAACATAACAGGCGTTACGCTTTCGGATGATAAGAGCGGGCAAAACAGCACGAAGTTCACCCTGACGAGCGGGAATGCGGCGGATGGCAGTACCAGAGACTGCAGGATCACTGCCAAGTCCGATACGAAAACGGGAACCTATAAGATGAAGCTGCAAGCTGCGGCAGGGGGAAAAAGCTACGATCTGCCCTTCACCGTGAAGGTAGTGTCCGTAAAACCGAAATGCAGTGTGAAGCAGAAAAGCAGGCTGAACCTTTTTTACAGCGATACGAGCAGTCTTCTGTCCATTGACACAGAGGAACAGGTGAAAGGCGTGAGTCTTACGGGCTGCGGCTATTTTGTGGAGCAGTCAGCACAGAAGGATGGCTATTATCTGAAGCCCGGTTCGGGAGCGACCCTAAACAGTGTAAAGAAGGGGACTCTCAAGCTTCAGCTGGAGGGCTGGAAGCCGTTAGAGATGCCGTTTACCGTGAGTGTTGAGAAAAAAGCAATTAAAATATCACCCGTTACCAAAACCGTGACGCTGTATCCCAAAAGCAGCATTAACACGGCACGGATCGGCATCAAAAATGCTGATGCGCTTTCCTGGGATCGGCTGGCAATCGGCGTGGTCTCCGGCAAGGCAAAAGGGAACTTCGAGGCAGTACTGCAGAAGGAAGAACAGGCCATTCTTTTGCAGGGTAAAAATCTCAATCAGACGGAAAGTTTCCGCATGACGATACCGCTGCGTGCTGAGAACTGGACGGAAGCCGTAAATCTTACCTGTAGTGTAAAGGTGAATCTGAAGAATCCTTCCATTGTATCGGAAAAGAGAACCTTGCAGCTTAATGCAAACGAGGCGTATATGGGATGGGATGCGGATGTCACTGCCATCAGATGGAAGAATGGCGGAGATGTACTGACGTCGCAGGATGTCCGGGTGAGCGTTTACTGTGATCCAAAGGATGCGAAGGCGAAAGCACTGGTGGCAGACAGTGGTGTGGTCTTTACCGTAAATCGGGAAAACGGGGCTTATCAGGTGAGGGTGCGGCTGAACAATAAGTCTGTGAAAGTGGGCAGCTACAAATATATTGTACAGGTGTCGGGAAAGAAAGACGGAAAGATCTGGAAGACGCCGCTGACCGTAAAGGTGGTGAATACCAAGCCTGATAAGGCGATAAAGATTGCCGCAAAGGGCAGTATTGACGTATTGAACAGAGAGGGCAGCTTTATGACGCTGACGCCTTCCTTAAAGGCGGTAAACGGGACCTTTGCAATTCCCGATAACAGGGAAGTGAAGCTGACGGGGCATGATGCCCACTTGTTCCGGGCGAGGTGGAATGATGACGGGAAGACCATTGAGCTGCGTGCGAAGGAAAACGTAACACTTGTTATAAAATACAACTACGCGGTGACTCCTATCGTAAGCATACAAAATGTGAACGGGGAGACGGAAGAAATCCGGACTGCCTCTGTCAAGTTTAAACTGAAGCAGGGCAGCGTAAAAGTGAGTGCAGCGCCGAAAACAACGCTGATGTACAGCAATGCCTACAATGCCGCAGCCATTGACATGAAAGGGGCTTTGAAGGGAGCGGCTGCGCCCGAGATCGAGAATGTGACTCTTGTGGGTAACACGGATGCCTTTACTTATGTATATAATAAGGATGGGAAGGGGACGCTTACTATGAAGAGGACGGGATGCGCCGTCAAAGGCAAGCGCTATTCCCTGCGATTTCGGGTTACTTTTGCGGAGCAGGCGGATAATGTGAAGCCTGTTACCGTCAAGTATGCAGTCACCGTAAAATAAAGGAAGGACAGACGCAGTATGCAGTTGGCAGCGGGATTATTGATTCCCTTTGTGGGAACGACCCTCGGTTCGGCAATGGTATTTTTTATGAGGGGGATGCATAAGCAGATAGAGAAGCTTCTCCTGGGATTTGCTGCGGGCGTTATGATTGCGGCTTCTGTGTGGTCGCTTTTGATCCCCGCTATCGACATGGCGGGAGAACAGGGGCAGATTGCCTGGATTCCGGCGGCCGGGGGATTTTTGGGCGGCATGGCGTTTCTGCTGGTACTGGACAGCGTGATTCCGCATCTGCATCTGGAGAGCGCGAAGCCGGAGGGCGTGGAAAGCTCGTTAAAAAAAACGACCATGCTTGTCCTCGCGGTGACACTGCATAACATTCCCGAAGGGATGTCCGTGGGCGTGACCTTTGCGGGAGCTTTGATCGGGGATGCGGGTATCACCATGGCAGGCGCCTTTGCACTGGCGGTCGGCATTGCCATTCAGAATTTCCCGGAGGGCGCGATCATCTCCATGCCCCTTCGCAGCGAGGGCGTTTCCCGCACGCGTTCCTTTGTCTATGGGGCGCTGTCCGGCATTGTGGAGCCGATCGGCGCGTGTATCACGATCCTGCTGGCAGAACAGGTGGTCTCGGCGCTGCCGGTGTTTCTGTCTTTTGCGGCGGGAGCGATGATTTATGTGGTGGTGGAAGAATTGATTCCCGAGGCACAGACAGGGGAACACAGCAATATCGGGACCGTGGGGGTGGCAATCGGGTTTGTGATCATGATGATCTTAGATGTGGCATTAGGGTGAATGAAAAGAGGCATTCTCCGTATGAATGGAAGGAGAAAAAATATGGAAGCGAAAAAATTAGGGTTTGGACTCATGCGTCTGCCGCTGCTTGATGCGGGCGACGCGACGAGCATCGACATGGAAACGACAAAGAAGATGGTGGATACCTTTATCGAGAGGGGGTTTACCTATTTCGATACCGCCTGGATGTACTGCGGCTTTAGGAGTGAGGATGCGGCGAAGGAGTGTCTGGTGGACAGACATCCGCGGGACAGCTATACGCTGGCGACAAAGCTGCACGCGAGCTTTATCAAGACGAAGGCGGATCGGGATAAGATTTTTGAAGCGCAGCTTAAAAAAACAGGTGTTACATATTTTGATGCCCGTGTTATAAT
>DETS01000024.1:0-33588 GCA_002361735.1 Lachnospiraceae bacterium UBA3282
ACTGCCTGAGACGGGGTCTCCCCCGGAGAAGCCGGAGGCGGTCGCAGGAAAAGGACACTCAAAAATGAGTCCCCATCCTCACAATGTCCCGGCTGTTTACGAGTATGAGATAGATATATCATAGAAGACAAGGAAATACAATTACTATTTTGCATTTGACCTGTAGAAAATTAGTGCGCGAAATAACGTTTATCAAAGTAGCAGTACCAAGATATGGACAGTAAACAATAAAAACAGTCCATACAATACAACATTTTGTATTGTGCAGATTCATCATGTTATTTTGACAGTGTTTATTTTTCCCTTGACATTCTCCATTTGCCCGTTATAATGTACTTGTACAATAAGTACAATTTGGGCGGCAGGCATCCGGTAATCTGTCATAGAAAGAATCGCAACAAACTGCCCCTATGATTACACGAAAACGGAGATTCCCATGGAAATCATTATCAGCAACAATGTCAACAAACCAATCTACGAGCAGATTACTTCTCAGATTAAGGCGATGATCATGAGCGGCGAATTGCAGGCGGGCGATTCGATCCCTTCCATGCGGGCTCTGGCAAAGTCCATTCATGTGAGCGTGATCACGGTGCAGAAGGCGTACGAGGATCTCCAACGGGACGGTTTTATCGAAACAACGGTGGGCAGGGGCAGCTTTGTCTCGGCGCAGAACAAAGAATTTTATCAGGAGGAACAGCAACGGATCGCGGAAGAACATTTGCAGGCGGCGGCGGAAATTGGGCGGACCAGCAATATTTCTCTGGAAAAGCTGACGGAATTACTGGCACTGTTTTATTCTGATGAAGAATAAAATCATTTACGATTACGAAAATTTTACATAAACATTGCAGCGAGATTTGCAAATTACAACAAAAATATAAAAAGGAGCCACTATGGAATCTATACTGGAACTGAAAAATATTTCAAAAACATTTTCTAAATCAAATTTTACATTAGAGAACCTCTCTTTTTCTTTACCCTACGGAAGCATCCTCGGCTTCGTCGGGGAAAACGGCGCGGGCAAGACGACGACCATCGGCTGTATCTTAAACACCATCCGCAAGGACAGCGGAACCGTCAAATTGTTCGGTCAGGAAATGCAGGATGACGACACGGCATTGCGGGAGAAAATCGGCGTGGTCTACGACGGCGACAATTTCCCCGGCTTCTGGACCGCGAAACAATTATCACAGGTCATGAGCGGGTTTTACAGTCAATGGGATCATGCCCTGTTTCAAAAATATCTGCAGGCTTTCGGGCTGCCGGAAACGCAGAAGATAAAACAGTTTTCCAGAGGCATGACCATGAAGCTGGCGATTGCCGCCGCGCTTTCGCACCACCCGCAGTTATTGATTCTCGACGAAGCCACGAGTGGACTCGATCCCATCATGCGGGATGAGATGCTGGATGTGTTTCTTGACTTTGTGCAGGAGGAAAACCACTCCATTCTCCTCTCATCACACATCACAAGCGACTTAGAAAAGGTGGCGGATCATATTGCCTTTATTCATGACGGCAGGCTGATTTTAACCGCATCAAAAGACGACCTGATATACCGCTACGCCGTCCTGCGCTGCAAGGAAAGCCAGTTTCAAATGCTTGACCCCTCAGATGTGATTGCGTTCAGAAAACGGGATTTCCAAATCGACGTTTTGGTATCCGACGGAAAAACGGCGGAAAAGAAATATAAGGATATTGTGACAGACCATGTTTCGATTGACGAAATCATGTTGTTATTGGTGAAAGGAGAATCATTATGAAAGGCTTACTGAAAAATAACTTTTACGCAACGCTTCCCGGGGCAAAGACCCTCATCCTGGTCATGGTTTTGGTCGGCGCCTTCATCGCTGCAGTGATTAGCCAGTCCCTTTTGATTGCCTATATTGTGCTGGGCATCATCGGCTTTTCCGAAATTGCTCTTGGCATTGCAAAGGATGAATTTTCTTGCAAATGGGGAAAGTACAAATTGACCCTTCCGGTCAAACGAGCGGATATCATAAAAAGTCAATTTCTCAATCAATTGCTCTGGATGGCTGTCGGCATCGTCTTTGCCATCATTGTGACAGCCTTGTCATGGCTTTTGCACGGCAGCCTGTTCGATACGCCCCTCGACACCGTCACCACATTTGTCATGGGAATCAGCATGAGTCTTTTTGCAGGCGCGCTCTTTTTTCCCCTATTTTACTGTTTCGGGGAAGAACGGGGGAATGTTTTGATCGGCTTGTCTCTCGTCTGCTCCTTTGGCTTTGACTGTGCCATCGTAACGGTATTCAATTATTACGCAAAGCCGGGACCCCAAAAGTCCCTGCTCGGCATTATCATCCTGATGGCGGCTTCCCTGCTCGCCTTTGGCTTATCTTACCCGCTCACGGTCAGAATCTTCAAACGCAGGGAATATTAAGCCTGTGTGCCAGCTATATTTTGATCTGTGTCCACTTACCCTGCTTAAATCGAATCGATGCAAAGATAAAGCGGGATACCTGATCCGCCAACACGCCGAGCCAGATGCCGACAATGCCAAAGCCAAACACATACCCGCCCAGCCAGGATCCCAGGGTACGGATAAAGGTAACGCTGATCGTAGACGCGACCGCCGTATAAAAGGTATCGCCCGCACCGCGCAGGCACCCCATATAAACCACCTGGCTGACCTGAAAAATGACCACGAAAATAATGACCCGCATAATACCCACACCGATCGCCACAATATGTTCTTCCTCAAAGAATAGGCGCATCAGCGTCCCTGCTCCAAAAAAGTAAATGACAGCAAGGCAGGCGGAAATCACACCACCGAACATCCGACAGATGCCGCCGTATTCTCTGGCAAGCTTTTCATCGCCGGCACCGAGGCTGCGACCGATCAGGGCAACCGCAGCGGCTTGCAGACCGTCCCCGAAAGAAAACGTCAGACCCATAATATTCATGCCGACCTGATGCGCCGCCATCGCGTCAGTCCCCTGCTTCGCTGCCATGATCGCAGTCAGCATAAATCCGACACGCATAAGAACCTGTTCAAAGAAAACACTGTAACCCACATGGATAATATTGGCAAGGGTCTTTAACGCAGGCCAGACTTTATTTTTCAAAATATAGGGCAGGCTGATAAAGCCGTCGGGCCTCAGAATCGAGATCACGCTCATGACAGACGCCACCACCGTCCCCAACACCGTAGCAAGCGCCGCACCCCGAATGCCAAGCGCCGGAAATCCAAAATGCCCGCCTATCAACAGATAATTACAAATAATATTCACCGTATTGGAAGTTACGTTAGTGCGCATGGTGATCTTCGTATTGCCCACGCCGCGCTGCGCGGAATTGATCCCCATTTGAATACAGTTAAAGATCATACCGCCCATCACGATCTGAAAGTACGCTACCGCGCTGTCATGCGTCTCAGGCGTTGAGCCGCAGAAACGAATGATCGGACTCGCCAAAAGCACAAAGAGAATGCTCATGATGACTGCCGCCGCGAAAATGAAAGCAACCGCCGTACTCAAAATACGGTTCGCCTCCTCAGGTTTTTCCTCCCCCCGCCGCCTCGCGACCAGCGCGGAAATCGCCACATTAGCCGCAAAAAACATGGAAAGTCCCATGAATTTCGGCTGTGTCGTAAGCCCCACCGCCGCGACCGCATAGGAACCCAGCGAGCTTACCATCAGCGAATCCACCAATCCCGCAAAAGCAACAAAAAAAGACTCCACAATGGATGGCCATGCCATGTGAAAGGTGATGCGGATATTCTCTTTTTTATATTTCGGGGGGTTCGCTTTCTGCGCTGCCTGCTCCATGTGACACCACCTTTCACATCGTTTATTTTGCGTCGCTTGCTTTTCTTTTGCGGCTATTATATTATATCCTCAACAAAGCATATTTTCAATCCTTGGAGCGTACCGAACATGCCGCAGGAAATTTTACTTTTAGAAGATGACGACAGTCTCAATCACGCTATCAGCCTAAAGTTAAAAAAAGAAGGTTACACCGTACACAGCGCCTTTACCGTGAAGGAGGCTCTCCCTCTTTTTCAGAATAAAAATCTCTCTCTGATCATATGTGATATCTCTCTGCCGGACGGAAACGGTCTTGATTTCTGCTCCCGCGTGCGGCAGGAAAGCGATATTCTTTTTCTGTTTCTGACCGCCCTCGACAGGGAAGAAGATATCATGGCCGGCTACCGTCAGGGTGCGGACGATTACATTACCAAGCCCTTTTCCATGGCAGCTCTGACCGCAAAGGTCGGCGCACTTTTGAAACGCTTTCCCGCGGATGTTCCCAAAAGCATTGTCTCCGGCGATATCACACTCTACCCGGAGGAGGGGCGCGCCGCAAAAAAGGATCATTATTTATCTCTGACCGCAAAGGAATATTCCCTGCTCTCTTTTTTTATGGAAAATCCAATGCACATTTTGTCACGGAACCAGCTTCTGGAAGCCATCTGGGATATCGACGGCAATTTCGTGGATGAAAATACACTCTCCGTCAATATCCGGCGTCTGCGGGAAAAAATCGAGGACGACCCCTCTGCGCCTGCCGTCTTAAAAAACATCAGAGGGCTGGGCTATATTTGGGAAAGGAAATGTGAAAAACGATGAAAAAACAATTACGTCTGCCATCCTATATCCGAAATTTTTATCTTCTGACGCTGTCCGTCTCACTGCTTTTTGTCTTTCTCTGCGGATTCTGGGGCATTTCGCTCCTGTCTTCTCAGCACAGGCAGGAGCTTTCGCAGATCAGCAACATTGCAGGTGCCGTTCTCATCGAATATCCCGAGGCAGAAAATCTTCTTATCTCAACACTGCAGGACACCGGATACGACCACATGGACGACGGATTTGCCCTCCTCGCAAAGTATGGCTATCATAAAAACCTGCTGATGAGTGATATTCCCTATTATCGCTCCGCCTTATCCAAATTTGCCTCCCTTTTCGCGCTTATGATTCTCTGCTGTCTCGTCCTGATCTCCCTGTCCTTCTACTGCTTCTATCGCAAACAAAAGAAGGAGGAAATGCAGCTTCACACTTTGCTCGATCGTTACTTATCCGAGGACTATTCCTCTCTGCAGGAGGGATTGCCGGACGGCTGCGTTTTTAACGAATCCTTTACCGATACACTGTATAAGCTCGGAAATAAGCTGAAAATGAAAACAGAGGCCTTGACTGCAGAACGGGATGATACCAAAACGCTTGTGACCGATATTTCCCATCAATTAAAAACACCTGTCAGCGCCTTAAAGAGCTGCTTGACCATGTGCATGGAAGCCGAGACTGAGGAGGAGCGCACCGGCTTTTTACAGCGCTGCGCCTTGCAGCTGCAAAAACTGGAAAACTTAGTGACTGTTTTGGTCAATATTTCCCGATTGGAAACCTCTCTGATCACATTAAAACAGGAATCCGTTTCCTTATCCGATCTGCTCACCGACGCCGTCAACACGGTTTATGAAAAGGCCCTGCAAAAAAGCATCTCCATAGAAGTCTCCTCCATAGAGCAGGAAACCGTTTCCGACACGTCTTTATTTCTGGACAGGCGCTGGAGCGTCGAAGCCATCGCCAACCTTTTGGATAACGCAATCAAATATTCTCCTGTGGGCAGTACGGTGACGATCAGACTCCACCAATTTTACAGCTATATCAGTCTGGAAATCGCCGATCAGGGCATCGGCATCCCAAAAGAGGAATATAATCAAATCTTTCAACGTTTCTATCGCGGCAGCCATCCGCTCATAAAACAGACGGAAGGCTCCGGTGTGGGACTCTATCTGAGCAGACGAATCATCGAGGAACAGGGCGGTACCGTTTCGGTAAAATCCGCCGAGGGACAAGGCTCTGTTTTCGTCGTACGGCTTCCTCTGTATCATTAGGTATTCTTTAACCGCTCTAATTCCGCACGAAGCATCTCGTTTTCCGCCAATGCTTCCTGATAAGCTCTGTCTTTCTGCGCAATTACCTGCTCATGCTCTATTCGATCCTGTTCCCTCTTTTTTTCGCTTTCCTCTATCACCCTCTCATATTTGCGCAGATCCTGCTCCCTCTTTTTTTCGCTTTCCTCTATCACCCTCTCATATTTGCGCAGATCCTGATAATACTCCTCGCGGTCATGACACCTCTTGCGAATCATATCATCCGCGCTCATCCGAAACATAGTTTGAGACGCCTCTTTCAAATATTCGTCTTTTGATGCTATCATTCTGACCTCCTCCCAGGTGGCCGCCTTAAACAACTTAGCCCACTCGTATAAATGATACTGTCGGTCCTTCTCGGTCGCCAGCTCAATTTTTGATAAATCTATTACATATAAGGTAAGACTGTCACTGTATTTGAGAAAGCTCTTCGTATTGATGAGTTGATAGCTCGCACAAAATTCAGGGCACTCCTTTATCAGAGAATAGTCCAAAAATCCAATATGTATAACAGGTTTTGCCTCTGTGTATTCCTGTCCGTGATTTAGCTGATCGAAAGACCGGCATAAATAGATAACCGAACGTTCCCGCCAGTTTAGCCTGTTTGCAATCTGCATTTCAATATTAATCAGGGTATTGTTATTTAAAACGACATTGATGTCCAACCTAAATTCTTTATTTTTAACTGCATCCCCCAATGCTATTGGATTGGTAATTTCCGCCAAGAATACATCAGCTTCTTCGAGATGAAGCACCGCACAAATCAACCCACGGAGAGCTTTGTTGTTAGTCTGTAAAACTGCTCGAAACAAATAATCATTCGTCATGGGATAGGGAACCTGCCCACCTGCTTCTAAAAATTCCTGCTCCCATATTCCGTGTAACTGCTGACTTGGTTCCTCATAACGATTCTGCCTGAAGAAATCCTGATCTGACTCTTTTTTCATAGATGTGCCTTCCTTTCGATTTGACAATTGATCGGAATCCGATGAAACAGAAGAATTCCGAATGATATGTGATGTAACGAAGATATTTCTGCAAACTCCGTTAAACCAGATATACCATAAACAGGAATCATGCACAACCTACAATCAGATATTAACATGGAGAAAAACTATAGACGTTATTTCGACAACGCAATGTAGAATAGCAATATATATGGTTGAGAGACCATTTTATGATATGTAATACACAAGATATTGTATTATGCACATTGTTGACAACTGCAAAAAAAATTTTTATACTGCACTTAAAACTATCATTATTATTTCCTCCATTTTATGCTTCTTTTCCAATTAGTATTCTTATTTACCATTCTGTAAGCTTCCTGTAAGATTAGCCGTCTATACTAAATCTATTAAAAATTATATGCTTAGTCAAAACTGCGTTTCTATACATAACATAACGTTTTTTGACCGCAGAAAGGAAGGCAGGATCAGATGAATAACCAAACAGACATTATCTTACAAACGGAAACTTTATGCAAGTATTACGGTTCGGGCGACAATCTCGTCAAAGCCGTCGATCACATCGACTTACAGATCAGACAGGGCGAATTTGTTTCCATCGTCGGCAAGTCCGGCAGCGGAAAATCCACCCTGCTCCATATGCTTGGCGGACTGGACAATCCCACCTCCGGCAAAGTCTTTATCGACGGAGAAAATATCGCTTCCTTCAAGGAAGAAAAACTCTCAAAAATCCGCCGCCGCAAAATCGGCTTTATCTTTCAGGCATATAACCTGATTCCCGCTTTAAATGTATGGGAGAATATCGTCCTCCCTCTGGGGCTGGACAACAAACCGTTGGACGAGGCTTTCCTTGAAGATATCATTGCTACGCTGGGGCTCACAGAAAAGAAACACAGTCTTCCCAACACCCTCTCCGGCGGACAGCAGCAGCGCTGCGCCATCGCGAGAGCCATTGCCGTTAAGCCTTCCCTCATTCTGGCGGATGAGCCGACAGGCAATCTCGACACCAAGACGGGCGATGAGGTGATGGCGCTTTTAAAGACCTCCGCGAAAAAATACGGGCAGACACTGGTGGTCATCACGCATAATGAAGAAATCGCGCAGATGGCGGACCGCACGATTATGCTGGCGGACGGGCGCATTCTCTCTGACGGGATATCACCTGTCAGAAAAAAAGAGGCACAGGAGGTAACCTCCCATGCGTAAAACAAACACCGTCTCAAACCTTGCTCTACAGCGCCTCCGCTACAACAAAAGCCGCACGCTGCTCACAGGCATTGCCATTTTGTTCACCACCATGCTGCTGATGGCGATCGGCACCACCGGCGTCGCCATGTTGGACATGAATCGTCAGATTTACTCACAATCGGACTATCATGCATCTTTTAACGGTCTTACGCCCGGGCAGGTGCAGACGCTGTCCTCACATATCCGCGTTGAAGCGCTCAGCACCGCAGAAGTCTTTGCAGACATCATCAACGGTAAAATGAACGGCGTACTTACTTATACGGAAGTCCTGCGGGATGACAGAACCGACGCCGCAGACAGCAACCCGCACGCACAGACGCTTACAGAAGGACATTATCCCGAAGCGGAAAACGAAATCTGCTCCTCCCCCATTTTTTTCCGCCGCGTGGGAGCCGATCCCGTCGTCGGCGGCAAAGTGACCCTCTCTTTCCGGGTCAACGGCAAAGGAGAGATTCTGACCAAAGAATTTATCATCAGCGGTCTGGAGCCCGATGTGGAAATCGCCGAGGGCATAGACGACAGCCGCCTGATGTGGGCAGCCCGTG
The DNA here is from genome assembly GCA_002361735.1 of Lachnospiraceae bacterium UBA3282. Taxonomy (GTDB): domain Bacteria; phylum Bacillota; class Clostridia; order Lachnospirales; family Lachnospiraceae; genus UBA3282. The sequence goes on from DETS01000024.1 coordinate 8,658, forward strand.
TCTCCAAAGCCCTTTTGCAGGAATATGCGGATGCCGGGCTTTACGAGGCTGAACCTAACGCCACCTTGCGTGTCTACGGAGAAAACGAACTGTCCTTCGATGAAATGGAAGAACGCATCCTTTCCGTCGCTGCGGATATCGGGCTGGATGAAATGTATGTCAATCCCAATAAAGAATATCTCTCCGCCGTGACCGAGCCCGACACAGACACCATCGCTGTCATCACCGTGATCTGCCTGATCGTAATCCTCTTTTCCTCTTTGGTAATCTACAGTATCTACTATGTGGGCGTGATCACGGATGTACAGGAGATTGGAAAATTAAAGGCACTGGGCGCTTCCAAACGTCAAATTGCCGGTATGTTTTACAGACAGGGCGCTATCGTATCCGCCATCGCCATTCCTGTAGGACTCTTGATTGGCTTCCTGCTTCCTTACCTCCTGTTCCCGCTTACTTTGTGGGCTTATCGGAGCGGTTCCGCCATCAACTCCTACTCCCGCGACGCAGCGGAGGCAGTTGTCGGTCAGATCCATATGTTCTCTCTGCCCGTGCTGCTTGCGGCGGCGGCAGCTTCGCTTGCCACAGTGTTTCTGTCGTTGCAAAAACCCATTCGCATGGCGAAAAAGGTTTCCCCCGCAGAGGCGATCCGCTATCAGGAAAACACGGCAGACAAGAAAAGCCGCACAGGACATCATACGGTAAGAGTCTCCACTTTGACTTTCGCTAATCTTGCGCGCAATAAAAGACGCACCGCCGTCACCATCCTCACCATGGGCTTAAGCTGCGTACTTTTTATCTGCGTCTCCGCCGTCTTAAGCAGTGTCAGCGCAGAAGACCTCGCCAGAAGAAATATCCCCAAAGGAGATTTTTGTATCTCTCTGGAATATGCGCATTATGAGGATAAGGAATATCCCGAAAACAATCTGGAAAATCTGGTACAGAAAAATTATTTCAGCGACGCCTTCCTTTCGCAGTTACTTTCCATAGAAGGCGTGGAGAAAGTAGAACGCGCGCCCGGCATCATCCTCTCCTCGACAGATATGCCATCCCTCATGTATGAGGACAAAAGCCGTCAGCCGCTCTCCTATTTTACCAGAGAGGATGTGGCGGAGTTAAGCGCCTATCTGCAACAGGGCAGTATCGACTATGACCGCATGACCGCAAACAATGAGATCATCTGCACCCATGTTTACTCCTTTGAGCAGTATGGTCTTTCCATCGGCGATACCTTTTCCCTGACACTCCACGACGGCAGCCGGGAAATCCCTTTTACCGCCACGCTCACCGCCCTGACGCAGCCGGACAGCAACTTTCCCCTCCTGATTATGACGGAGGACACATGGAAAAGTCTGGGGCTGACCTGCGATCCTACTACGGATATTTATCTGTATGCGGACGACGAACATTATGACAGCGTAAAAGAGGCTTTGTTCAACATCGTATCCGAAAATGAGCATTTTACCATGTATGCCATGGATGTGGAGATAATGATTGGCCGCTCCGGAATCGATTTGACTAGAAATCCGATTTATCTGCTTCTGATCCTGATCACCGTGATCAGCTTTATCAACCTGATCAATACGATGATTACCAGCATTGTCACGAGGAAGAAGGAACTTGGTATCCTGCAGGCTCTTGGACTGTCCGACAAACAGCTCGTACGCATGCTTTCGGGGGAAGGACTTGTCTTTACCGCCAGCACTCTCCTGATCAGCCTGACACTGGGTAATTTCTTCGGTTACCTTTTTTACAAATGGGCAAAACAGGAACATTTTATGAGCATCAGCCGCTACCACTATCCACTGTGGGAAAGCATCGGTCTTGCATTGGTGCTGCTTTTCGGGCAGCTTTTGATCACTCTAATGATCAGCAGAAAAATGAAAAAAGAGAGTCTGATCGAGCGGATCCGAAATCAGGAATAGCTATCTTTGGGAGTTTTGTACAAAATTGAAAACACTTTTCATATTTGATTGTGCAATAATACGTGGAGTGCTATAATAAACGCAGACCATATTGTCTGCGTTTATTTCTATATTAAGGGAGGAGCTACCATGACCAGAGAGCAATACAGAGCAGCAAACACCAGAATTTTTCCCGTGACCATGATTACCCTCGGCTATTTTTTGATCACGTTTTTATTGTCCTTACTGGCAGGACAAGGCAGTTGGAGAGTCTGGGTACAGCTCATTTTTACGATTGCTGCCGTCCTCATCAGCATTGGTGCATTTTTAAAGGACAGAGAAATCAAGGCATGTTCTGTAGCGCTTATGGGCTCCTGTGCGCTCGCCTACGTGGTCATTGTCCTGCTGAATAGTTCAGACGCTGTATACGCCTATGTATTTGCCCTGATTATTGCTTCTATGGCATTCCTGAACGTAAAACTTGCCATATACGGTAACAGTGTAGCCATTGTCGCCAATATCCTCCGCTTTATCATTCATAAAACCGATGCCACATCAATCAGCATTGAGATGTTTTCCCTGCTGCTGATGGCCGCCGCCTGCATTACGGTCACACGCCTTTTGATTCGTTTCAACGAGGAAAATATGTCTTCTATCTTAGAGGCTGCAAAGGCGCAGGAAATTACAAACCAGACCATGTCCCAGGTTGCAGACGATATCAACGCTCACTTTACCGAAGCCATGAATATGGTGGCAGAATTAAAAGAATGTATCGAAACCTGTAATTTTGCGATGGAAAATATCACCGAAAGCACGGAAATGACCGCCGAATCCATTCAGGCGCAGGCTTCCATGTGCGTGGAAATCCATGCCTCCACCGACACCGCGGAAGAAGAGATCTATTCCATGCTGGAGGCTTCCGACAGAACCATGCAGACCATCACAGAGGGTTCTGAAGAAGTGCAGAAGCTGAAAACCCAAGCAGAGACTGTGGCTTCGGCAAGCGACACCACAGTACAGGTCATCTCTAAATTGACCGAACAAGTCAATAATGTGCAGGAATTTATCGGCACGATTTTGAGTATTGCAGGGCAGACAAATCTGTTGGCGCTGAACGCCTCCATCGAAGCGGCAAGAGCAGGTGAAGCCGGAAAAGGCTTTGCCGTGGTAGCGGATGAAATCAGACAGCTTTCCGAGCAGACAAAGACCGCCTCCAACAACATTACCTCTATTATTCACGAACTGAACGCGGGTGCGCAGTCAGCCAGCGCGAGCATCGAAACCTCCGCTGCTTCCGTGCGCACGCAGAATGAAATGATCGAGAATATGCGCACACGCTTTGACGATATTTACCAGGAAATGACTTCCCTTTCCTCCAAAGTAAAAAATACAGAGGCGAGCGTCAATGCGATTCTCACCTCCACCGATACCATTTCCGAAAATATCACCCACCTCTCCGCTACCAGCGAGGAAGTGGCTGCATCCTCCACCGAAGGTCTGCGCACCTCCGAAAAATCCGTGGAGAATATGAACTGCTGTAAAGAGATCCTGGAGGAGATTGCCTCCCTTGCCCAGAAACTAAAAGTTGGCTAACTTCTTTTCACATTACCATTGGAATACCGCAGACGCCCAGGTCAGTCCGCCTCCGAAACCGCTCATGGCAATCTTCATACCCGGCTTTAGGAGTCCGCCCCGGTTCATCTCATCCAACAGGATCGGTACGCTTGCCGCTGAGATGTTTCCACAGTGATCCAGGCTGATGGGAAACTTATCCTCAGAAATATGAAGCCTTTTCGCCACAGACTGAATAATACGGATGTTCGCCTGATGCAGAGCATAATAATCAATGTCTTCCGGCGTAAGCCCCGCAGCCTCAATGGTCTTTTGCAGGGAAGCAGGCACCGTAGTCACGGCAAATTTATAAACTTCCTGACCATCCATATGAACATAAGCCATCTCCTGATCGGTCTTGATCAGGGGATTGTTGTTTGTACGACCGGGGCAGGCAAGCACATCTCCCTTTGTTCCGTCGCTGCCCTGATCAAAGGCAAGCATACCGTACTGCTTATCTCCCCGTACCACAGCAGCGCCCGCACCGTCGCCAAACAGCACACAGGTACCCCTGTCGTTCCAGTCCACGATCTTGGAAAGCGTCTCCGCTCCCAAAATAAGCGCTGTTTGATAAATTCCTGCCTGTATGTAGGCATTTGCTATGTTGAGGGCAAACATAAAGCCGGAACAAGCCGCATTCACGTCAAAGGCAACTGCATTGACCGCTCCGAGTGCCGCCTGTACCTCACAGGCACACGCAGGCGTCACGTAGTCAGCCGACACCGTTCCTAATATGATCAGATCCAGTTCCTCTGCGGTCACACCCGCATTGTCAAGCGCCCGCCTCGCCGCTTCCACGGACATGCCCGCCGTGGTCTCCTCTTTTGCCAGATGCCGCTTTTTGATGCCCGTCCTGCTGCTGATCCACTCGTCGGAGGTATCCATGATCTTTGCCAAATCATCGTTTGTTACCACCGCTTCGGGAAGGCAGCTTCCCGTTCCTATGATTCTTGTCTTTATCATATCAATGAAACCCCCTCAAGGTTTTAAGGTCCAAAGCCATCCAATATCTCCTTCACATGCTCCAGCTTCGTTGCGCGGTACGCATTCGCGCCGCAGAAAAGCAGAGCATCGTCCACCTTTCCGGTCACTGCGTTGATGAGGGCATCCGTAATGCAGTAAGGCGTATCCGCTCCCTTACAGGTGCTGATGCACAGATGGCATTTCTCATGCGGAATCTGCCCTTGCTTTGCCCTTTTCATAAAAGGATTGAGGATTGCGCGTCCCGGCATGCCCACGGGACTCTGCACAATGACGATATCCTCTTTTTTCGCATCGATATAAGTCTGTTTGTAAGCCTCATCCGCATCACATTCGTAAGTGGTCACAAAACGGGTCGCCATCTGCACGCCCGACGCACCAAGCTCCAGATAATGCTCCATGTCAGCGCGCTCATAAATGCCGCCCGCCATAATCACGGGAATTTCGGTTTCATGCTCCGCCGCCGTCTCATTGACCTGAGCGATGATGGACTTGACTTCTTCATCATAATGAAGCCCCTCGATATCGTCAAGCTGCTCCTTATGAAAACCCAAATGCCCGCCCGCAAGCGGTCCCTCGATCACCACGGCATCGGGAAGGCGGCTGTACTTTTTCCACCAGTAGCGCATGATGACTTGAATGGATTTCACACTTGATACAATAGGGAGCAGTTTCGTCTTGGCAGCACCTACCAACTTCGGCAGATCCATCGGCAGCCCCGCTCCGGAAATGATGAGGTCGATTCCTGCCGCCACCGCCGCTTTCACATAATCTTCATACCGTCTGGTCGCCACCATGATATTAACGCCGAGGATACCGCCTTTCGCAAGCTCCCTCGCCTTTTTAATCTCCGTACCGATCGCCCGCAGATTCGCGCCGATCGGATCCGTGTCAAAATCAGGCTCCCTGTACCCGATCTGCGCCGTGGAGAGCACACCGATACCGCCTTCAGCCGCCACCGCACCTGCAAGGGAGGAAAGGCTTACACCCACGCCCATCCCGCCTTGTATCACAGGCACCCGCGCCGTCAAATCCCCTATTTTCAAAGGCTTTACTTCTACCATACATTTCTCTCTTTCTCAACTGATTGCAAACGTCAGTTCCGCCTGCGTCACCAGTTTCCCGTCCACATAAGCCTTCGCTTGCCCCATGCCGATCGGTCCCTTGATCTTTACAATCTCGGTCTCCAGCGTAAGTACATCGCCGGGCACGACCTTTCCCTTAAATTTCGCATTGTTGATTCCCGCAAAATACGCCGTCTTTCCCTTAAATTCAGGCCGGCTAAGAATCGCCACCGCGCCCGTCTGCGCAAGCGCCTCCACGATCAACACACCCGGCATTACCGGCTCCTGCGGAAAATGTCCCGCAAAAAAGGGTTCATTGTAGGACACACATTTTTTAGCGACTACCCGTTCCCCCTCTTCCAGCTCCTCAATGGTATCGATCAACATAAAGGGCTGCCTGTGGGGAATGATTTCCATGATTTCTTTTGCACCCATTATAGACATTTTTTCCTCCATTCCGAAGCATCACAAATTCCCGGTTGAATAAATTGCTCTTTCAGAGAATTTATTCAACCTCGAATCCTCCTATTCGTGATACTTCTTCACAACAAGACTCGCGTTATGTCCGCCAAAGCCCAGCGAATTGGACAACGCATACTCGACATCCATCTCGCATGCCTCTTTACAATAATCAAGATCGCACTCCTCATCAGGCACCTGATAACCTACCGTCTGATGGATATAGCCTTCCTGCAGCTCCTTCACACAGGTGACAAACTCGATTGCACCCGCCGCACCCAGAAGGTGCCCCACCATAGACTTGGTAGAGTTGATCTTAATATTCTTTGCGTGATCGCCAAAGAGCAGCTTGATTGCTCTGGTCTCAAAGAGATCGTTGTGGTGCGTGCTGGTTCCATGCGCATTGATATACATGATATCATGCAGATTCAGACCCGCATCCTTTACCGCATACTCCATTGCCTTGGCTGCGCCGGCGCCGTCTTCCGCGGGAGAAGTGATATGATATGCGTCGGAAGAACAGCCATAGCCCGCCACTTCCGCGTAAATCTTTGCGCCTCTTGCCTTTGCGTGCTCTAACTCCTCCAGCACCACGATGCCTGCGCCTTCGCCCATCACAAATCCGCTGCGTTCCTTATCAAAAGGAATGGAGCAGCGCTTGGGATCCTCGGAGGAAGTGAGTGCCGTCAGCGCGGAAAAACCGCCGATACCGATAGGGCACACGCTTCCCTCGGTGCCGCCCGCCACCATCACTTCCGCGTCGCCGTACTGGATCGTACGGAACGCCTCACCGATCGAGTTCGTACCGGTAGCACAGGCCGTTACCACATTGATGCTCTTTCCTTTTAAGCCAAACTGAATCGACACATTGCCCGCCGCCATGTTAGAGATGGTGAGCGGTACAAAGAGCGGCTCAATGCGGGAAGGTCCCTTTTCCAAAAGTCTGCTGTGGGAACGCTCCATCGCCTGCAGGGAACCCGTACCGGAACCGACAGCCACACCTATGCGGTAAGAGTCTTCCTTCTCCATATCGATGCCTGCGTCCTCCAGCGCTTCCTTTGTCGCCGCCACCGCATACTGGGAAAACGGCTCCATTCTCTTAGCCGCCTTAAAATCCATGTAATTCTTGCCGTCAAAATCCTTGACTTCCGCCGCCAGCTTACACTTGAACTCCGAGGCGTCAAACTTCGTAATCGGAGCAAAGCCTGTCTTTCCTTCCTTCACTCCCGCCCAGAACTCATCAACACTCAATCCAATGGGAGTAATCGCCCCCATCCCTGTAACTACTACTCGTCTGCTCATGTTATCTCCTTTCTTAGATCGCCATTCCCCCATCGACTGAAATCACCTGCCCGGTGATATATCCCGCCTTATCGCTCGCGAGAAACGCCACCGTCTCCGCGATATCTTTTGTCGTTCCCACTCTCTTTAAGGGAATCTGCGAAAGGGTCGCCTCTTTCGCCGCGTCCGTCATAGCCTGTGTCATGTCCGTATCAATAAAACCCGGCGCCACCGCATTGACCGTGATATTCCTGCTTGCCAATTCTCTCGCCATGGACTTTGTCAGCCCGATCACGCCCGCCTTGGAAGCCGCATAATTGGCCTGTCCCGCATTGCCAAGCACTCCCGACACGGAAGAAAGATTGATGATCCTGCCCGCCTTCTGCTTCAGGAAAGGACGATACATATGCTTAATCGTATTGAATGTCCCTTTCAGGTTCGTGTCAATGACCGCATCGAAATCTTCCTCCGTCATCTTAATCATTAAGTTATCTCTGGTAATGCCCGCATTGTTTACCAGAATGTCAATATGCCCAAACGCGGCGAGCATGTCGGTTATCATCTTCCCGCAAGCTTCGTGATCCGCCACGCTGCACTGCACTGCCGCCGCCTTTCTTCCCATCGTTTCAATCTGAGAGACGACTTCCTCCGCCTTCTCTTTGGAACCGTTATAATTCACGATCACATCCGCACCGTATTCCGCCAGCGTTAGCGCGATTTCCCGCCCGATGCCGCGTCCGGCGCCCGTCACGAGCGCTACTTTTCCTGTCAGCATTATCCCTTTACCTCCTCAAGCTTCTCCAGATCCTCCAGCTTCTCGATATTGATGACCTTCATCTCCTTATTGATCTTACGCATAAATCCGGAAAGTGTCTTACCCGGTCCAATCTCTACAAAGGTGTCCACACCGTCCGCAATCATCCGCTCGATGGTCTGCTGCCATTTCACAGAAGAAGAAACCTGCTTTTGGAGCAGCGGCTTCACCTCCGCTTTATCCTTCACATAGTCCGCCGTCACATTGGCAATATAAGGAATGGCGATATCATGGATCTCCACCTGCTCCAGTTCCTTCGCCAATTTCTCACCCGCACCCACAAGCAGCGGAGAATGGAAGGGGCCGCTCACATTCAAAGTCACGCACCGCTTAGCGCCTGCTGCCGTCAGCTTCTCCACCGCCGCCTGCGCCGCTGCCTCCTCGCCCGTAATAACGATCTGACCGGGGCAGTTGTAATTTGCGATCGTCACCATCCCGGGCGTCTCCTCGCAGATTTTTTCGATCACAGCCGTATCCAGACCCAGCACAGCCACCATCGCGCCGCCGTTCGGCACCGCCTCCTGCATGTAGATACCGCGCTTTCTCACTACCTTAAAGACGTCCTCCGGGCTCATCACGCCGCTTGCCACCAGAGCGCCATACTCACCGAGACTTAATCCACCCGTCACGTCGGGTTTCACACCCCTCTCCTCGACAGCCTTTAACATCGCTACTTCTGCCGCCAACATAGCGATCTGCGTGTACTCCGTAATGTTGATCTGCTCATTCTCCTCAAAACACAGAGCTGTCACATCCAGCCCGCTTGCCTTTCCCGCCAGCTCAAACATCTCCTTACAAACCGGGATCTGCTCGTAAAAATCCTTTCCCATCCCCACATACTGCGCTCCCTGTCCCGGAAACATAAACGCGATCTTGCCCATGAAAATCTTTCCCTCCTCTGCTTGACTTGTAATTAGTTTGAATTTCAAAGTATTTATGTTAGAAAAAAGAGAATGCCAAGGGTAGGCATTCTCCCTCGTAATCATTTCTATGAAATTTTAAGCAGAGACTCCGCCTGTTCCATGATTTCGCGGATCATCTCCGCACAGGTCATCTCCTCTTTGATCATGCCGGCGATCTGACCCGCCATCAGCGTACCGTTCACGGTATCGCCCTCCACTACAGCCTTACGCAGCGCGCCCAGCGTCAGATGCTCCAATTCCTCGAAAGGAGCGCCCGCCTTCTCAAGCTTTATGTACTCTCTCGTCATATTGTTGCGAATCTGGCGAACCGGATGCCCGTGGGTCGTACCCGTCACCTCGGAATCAATGTCCTTTGCCGCCAGAATCTTTTTCTTATAATTCTCGTGTACGATGGATTCTTTCGCCACCACAAAACGGGTGCCCATCTGCACCGCTTCCGCGCCCAGCATCATCGCCGCGGCAAAACCTCTGCCGTCCGCAATACCGCCCGCCGCGATCACGGGAATGCTGACCGCATCCACCACCTGGGGCACAAGCGTCATGGTCGTAGCCGAGCCGATGTGACCGCCGGATTCCGTTCCCTCTGCGATCACCGCGTCAACGCCTGCACGCTCCATCATCTTAGCCAAACCCACACTCGCAACCACGGGCGCCACTTTGATGCCGGCTGCCTTCCAGTCGGCAAGATACTTTCCGGGATTGCCCGCACCGGTCGTCACGACCTGCACGCCCTCCTCGACAATCACTTTCGCAATCTCGTCCGCCTCGGGATTCATCAGCATCACGTTGACGCCGAAAGGCTTGTTTGTCAGTTCCTTCGTCTTTTGAATCTGCTCTCTGACAAAAGCCGCCGGTGCACCGCCCGCACCAATAATGCCAAGACCTCCCGCTTCGGACACTGCCGCCACCAGATGATACTCAGCTACCCATGCCATACCGCCCTGGATGATCGGATATTCAATCCCCAAAAGCTCCGTAATTTTCGTTTTCATTTGATATCCTCTAACTGATTGTCGCTCGGCAGCTTACGCCTCAACGCCCTTACCCTTCATATACTCCACAACAGCGCCGACTGTCGTAATCTGCTCTAAGTCCTCGGAAGGAATCTCCACACCATATTCCTCCTCAAAAGCCATCACCAGCTCAAACAGATCCAAAGAATCCGCACCCAGATCCTCCTTGAAAGAAGATTCCTCGGTGATCTCCACGCCGTCCAAATTTAACTGCTCCTGAATGATCTCGATAACTCTCTCTAACATTTCTCCGTTCTCCTTTTCGCCATATAAAATAGTTTGACATTCAAAGTATATGTCCTGCCATGATGTTTGTCAATCCTATTTTTACGGATTCTTAGCGTTTTGTCAATCACTTTGCAATAAATATTGATAAATTTCCCTCTTAGGCACGCCGCGGTCCTTCGCCACCTGCTTCATTGCCTCCTTTTCGTCCATGCCGTCCTTTTGATAAAACGCCATATGCTCCTCGATGGTCATGCTCTGCCACGCCGCCTGCCGTTCCTCTTTTTTCCGCCGCAGGCTCTTTCCTTCCACCACCAGCACATATTCTCCGCGCGGCTCCTCACTCTCGTAACGGACGACTGCCTCCTGTAAGGTCGTGGGAAGCACCGTCTCAAACTTCTTTGTCAATTCCCTGCAAAGAGTGATTCTGCGGTCGCCAAGCGCTTCATATAACTCTTTTAAGGTTCGCAGAAGATGATGAGGCGCCTCATAAAGGATGATCGTGCGCGACTCCTCCTTCAGCTCCGACAGTACCTCCTCCTTCTCCTTTTTGTCGGCAGGCAGAAAGCCCTCGAAACAGAAACGTCTGGCGGAAAGCCCCGATAAAGTCAGGGCTGTGATACAGGCGGCAGGTCCCGGCAGAGAAGTCACGGGAATCCCCGCCTCCTGACACTTCGCGACCAAAACTTCTCCCGGATCGGAAATTGCAGGCGTTCCCGCGTCCGTGATCAGCGCCACATCCTTCCCCTCACGCAGCTGCTCTACCAGATAGTCCGCCTTTTCCACCTTATTATATTCATGATAGCTTGTCATAGCCGTCCTGATCCCGAAATGGGTAAGGAGCTTTAGGCTGTTGCGCGTGTCCTCGGCAGCGATCAGGTCAACGCTCTCCAGCGTCTGCTGCACGCGCGGCGTCATATCTCCCAGATTACCGATGGGCGTTGCGCACAAATATAACATTCCCGACATTCATTTTCTCCTTATTCATTCTGCGGCGCAGGGGATTGTACATCCGTTTCCGTCGCGGTATCTGCTTCCACACCCGCTGCTTCGGCATCTGTTCCCGCCTGTGTGTCTGTCCCTGCTTGCGTATCCACTGCTTCGGCAACCGTTTCAGTCTCTATCTCCTCTGCCGTTTCCGACTCTGCATCCTCCGCGCCAAGCAATGAGTCCGGCTGATAATTGACCGCCGCATTCCAAAGGATCCACTCCTCGTAGCCCGCATCATATACGCCCTGAATCTGCTCTCTGATCTGCTGTGGTCCGTAACTGATATGCCCCTGAATCCAGCCAGCCGTAAAGCTCTGCAGCCACAGGCGCACATGGGCGCGCTTTTCTTCAGGCACTGACGCCAACTCCCGCACAGAAGACGACGCCGCAGCATAAACCGTTGCATAAGGTTCCGCATCGGGCACAGTAAGCCCGTATGCGCCGTTATGATAATGGGACGGATACACCATCGGACAGATATAATCCAAACGCTGTGCCATCGCCGTATACTCCTGTCCCACAATCTTCTGGTCTGTCTGATTGTCGATTACCGTACCGAACACATCTGCCGCCACATAGACGCCCTGCGGCGCCAACTTCTCATACAGATACTCCGTAAATTGGGTAATGATCTCCACCTTATCCATTTCGGCCGCCTGCGGCCCGTAATCTACTTCCTCTGCTCCTATATCAGTGGAAAAACGGATATAGTCAAATTGCACTTCATCAAAACCGTCCGCCGCAGCCTGTGAAGCAATCTCCGCCAGATAATCCCAAACCTCCCGCTCATACGGGTTGATCCACGCCATCCCGTTTTGATCGCGGAAAACCTCTCCATCCTTTGTCTGCAGCGCCCATTCAGGCTTCTTTTCCGCCAGATAAGGATCGCGAAAAGCCACGATCCTGGCAATCAGATAAATATGTTTCTCCTTACATTTTTCCACAAGCGCACCAATGTCAGGAATATAGCGAACCGATGTCTCCAATTCCTGCACCTGAGGAGCCTGCATTTTATATGTTACTTTTCCCTCGTCGTTCTTAACGTCGATCACCATGGCGTTTAGTTCTGTGCTGTCTACCAGGTCGATCAGTTCGTCCATCTTGTCGATTCCCGCCACCGGGCCGCTGACATAGATCCCCTTGACTTTTACAGGCTGCGGACGCGGAATCTGCTCCTCGTTATCATTTCCCGTATCTTCGTCTTCCGCATCTGTCAGCGCATTATCCGAAATGCCGCCCTGCGGCGATTGTTCTTTCCCTCCCCCGGCTGTCTCATCCGACATATCCGCCCCGTCTTTCTGTGCCGCATCCGCCGTATTGTCCGACAAGACTTCCCGCTGTACATCCGTTTCGGTCGATAATTCCGTCATGGTCTCCTGCGCCGCATCGCCACAGCCGGCATTCAGGATGCCAATGGCTGATAAAATAAGAACCCTGCACAGCCATTTTCTGATACGGTTATTTCGTTCCTCATGCTTCTTTATGTCAAATCCACACATGATTCGAACCCTCTTCTTTCGTACCATATGCCTGCCCTATGCCCGCTCGCTCAATCCCCATTGTTCCGGGCAGACACAAGCCGCAGCCTGAAAACAAAGATCCCGTTTTTGCCGTCGAATTTCCTAATAACCGTACACCTCATAAATTTCGGACATGTACACACCCGGCTCGCTGTACACGATCAGGGGCTTTTCCACCGTCATCCGCGCTCTGCCCCCTCTGACTGCCTCCAACAGTACCATGTTCGGCTCCTTATCCACAAAAGGATAAACAAGCCGCATCCGCTTCGGCTCCAGATGATGACTTCCGAGTGTAATCATTATTTCTGCCAGCCGAAACGGTCTGTGTACCAAAAAAAATTTCCCCCCGGGCTTGAGCAGTCTCTCCGTCTGTGCGATCACATCTTCCAGCGTGCAGAGAATTTCATGTCTGGCAATGGCTTTCGCGTCCGCAGGATTTTTCAGACCATGCTGCCCAATCATATAAGGCGGATTGCAGGTGACAACGTCAAAAGAGGCAGCGGCAAACAGCTCCCCTGCCTCTTTGATATCTCCCGTCACAATTTCGATTCGTTCTTCCAGACCGTTGAGCAGGACGCTGCGCTTAGCCATGTCCGCGCTGTCCTTTTGAATCTCTAAGCCTGTCAAATGCGCCGCCCCTGTTTTTGCCGCCAGAAGCAACGGGATAATGCCCGTACCGGTCCCCAGGTCCAAAACCAGAGCCCCGTCCTTTACCTGCGCAAACCCTGAGAGGAGCACCGCATCCATCCCGAAGCAAAAACGCTTCGGATCCTGTATGATACGATACCCGTTTCTCTGCAGGTCATCCATTCTCTCGTTTTCTTTCAGAACGATTTCGCGATCTGCCTTCCGAGCGCTCTCTGTCTTTTCCCTCAAAACGCCCTCTGTTTCTCCCTTCGGAATGTTCGGAATGCTCTTTTTTTCTTTCGGAATGCTGCTCTTTCTCTCCGTCGCCATCCTGCCTCTCCAGGTTTTCCAGTTCTTTCAGTTCAGCGTCTTCATTCTCCGCCTTATTCTTTTTGCCGTGCCGCTTTTTAAAGTGAAGCTGATCGGCAGGATATTCCTGAATCTCCTTTTCATCGCCCACATCCACTATGACCTTGACCATCTGCCGCAGCACATTGACGCTTTGCACTTCTCCCTTTAAGCCGTCATCCGTGGTCACGAAATCACCTACGCCGGGAAGCTTCCTGTTCAGCTCCTCGTAGGTTTCTTCCTCGTTTTTCAGACAGCACATCAGTCTGCCGCAGACGCCCGATATCTTGGTGGGATTCAGGGACAGGTTCTGTTCCTTTGCCATCTTGATCGATACGGGCGCAAACTCCGAAAGATGCGTATGACAACAAAGCGGTCTGCCGCAGATTCCAATGCCTCCGAGAATCTTCGTCTCATCCCGCACGCCGATCTGTCGAAGTTCAATCCTGGTCTTAAAGACCGATGCCAGATCCTTTACCAGTTCTCTGAAATCAATGCGGCCGTCCGCTGTAAAATAAAACAGCACCTTATTGTTATCGAAGGTGTATTCCGCATCGATCAGCTTCATCTGCAGCCCATGTTCCCTGATCTTTTCCAGACAGATCTTAAAGGCTTCCTTTTCCTTTAACTTGTTCGCCGCCTCCTGCTCGTCATCCTTTTGATTCGCGATCCGCAGTACCGCCTTCAGCGGCTGTATCACCTTGTCATCCTCCACTTCCGTAGGGGGACTTACCACTGTACCATACTCGATGCCCCTGGCTGTCTCCACGATCACGTGATCGTTCTTTTTAATCTCAAAATCTCCCGGATCAAAAAAATATACCTTACCGGCGGTCCGAAACCGCACGCCTATCACTTTTTCCAAAATAAAGTTTCCTCCAATCTATGCACCACACATTTCTAGTTTTCCTTGATTGTCAGGAGCAAAAGCTCCATCGTCAAGTCAAAATTCACGTTTGCTTCCAGCCTCCTCTTTGCCTGCTGGAGTGCGTTTACAATCGTCTCAATCCCTTCATAGGTACTCCTGTCTCCCACCCTTCTGATCTGCTGAATCTCCTGGCGGAAAATCAGGCTGTTCATATCTTTGGTCGCCTTATATAAAAGCACATCCCGATACCACACCGTCAAAATGTCTAAATAATCGTTGATATCAAGGCTATATTCCGTTATCTTCTTAATCGCCTTTACGATTTCGTTGATCTCCATATCGTTGATATACTTCACCAGCGAAATGGCTTCATCCTTGACCTTCTCAAACTCCTCGCTGCCTGCAAGATGCTTTGCCTTCCCCACATTTCCCCTGGCAAACGCCACGCAGATATTGGCTTTATAATCGGGGACCGCCAGCTCCTCCATCAGGAATTTCTTTACCTGCGCATCAGACACCGGCTTCATGTTTAAGACCACACAGCGGCTGATGATCGTGGGCAAAAGTTCCTCCACATTAGAGGTAAGGATCAGGATCACCGCATAGGCGGGCGGCTCCTCAAGTGTCTTTAGAAGCGCGTTCTGCGCCTGAGGCGTCATCTTTTCACCCTCATTCATAATATAAATCTTTCGCGGGCTGCTGTAGGGTTTGATTCCGATATCGTTGTTGATCTGCTCTCTGATGTCTTCCACACCGATGGTGTTCGGCTTCTCATGGCTGACATAGATAATGTCGGGATGATTGCGGCTCGCCGCCTGCTTACAGGAATGGCACTCTCCGCAGGGCTCTGTACCGCCCTTCTCGCACTGCAGGGTCATGGCAAAAAGACGGGCAATAAACTCTTTCCCCGCATTGCGTTCTCCATTGATGATATAGGCATGAGACACCTTGTCCGTCTCGATTGCCTTCTGCAAATGCTGTTTTAATTCTTCCTGTCCGACAATGTCCGAAAATTTTGCCATTTGTATTAACTCCTTAAGTAAAGATATCCAACAAAAGCCCTCTAATCTCCCCGATCTTTTCCAGGATCGACAAGTTATCCTGCTCGTCCTTGACCAATTCCTGCGCCAGCTCGTCCAAATTTTTATCAATCAAGCGGATGATCCCGTATACCCGGTGGCGTCCCCTCCTGTCCAGAAAATTTTCTCTGGCAAAAGCGTGAGAACGATTTACGACCTCATTTAAGAAATCTTTCACCAGCGCACGATAGCGCTTCATATCCTTGATATCGCGGTGCTTCGCCAGCTTATCCCCCTGCCTGGTGATCTCCTCCATCATCCCCGCGAGGGCATTTTGCAGATCCTGCTCCTCAATCCTGCTGACAAGCGTAAATTTGAAATTACCGTCCGTCTCCTGCGGCTGCACCGGCTGCTCGATCTGCGGCGCCTGCTGCACTTGATTTACTTTGATATCCACTATAATTTCCCCCGCAAATACGCCACAATCTCCTCGATGCAGCGCTCCAGACTGTCATTGTAGAATGTCCTCTCAATCCCCGAATGCACAAGCTTTTCCTCCGAAAAATCCTGCATATCCGCCAGATATCTTCTGCACATCTCCTCGTACTTCGGATGATCCTGCGCCTTTTCCCTGTCCAATGCCCGCTGCAGGCGCACGCCGTCGTCCAGTTCGATCATGACGGGCAGCACCTGTTCCTTCCCGTAAAAGCCGCAAAGTTTGCTGTATGCTTCCGGTGTGCCGATCATCAGATAGTTTTGACTCACCAAGTCAACACTCGCATCCGCCACTGTAAAATACCGCCAGACACCGTAACAGGTGTCATAAGACCTGTACTCAACAATATTTCCCTTCGCCAAAAGCCGCTGAAAACCTGCCTCATCCGTAAAGTGATACTCCACGCCTTCCTGCTCTCCCGCGCGAATCGGTCTGGTCGTATAGGGCACGATCGTCTGCAGTGGAACGTCTTTCTGCGATAATAGCTTTTTGTATATGGTATCCTTTCCCGACGAGCTTTTCCCCATCAGGCAAATTATTTTTCCCATACATTTAATAATGCCACATTTTTTCGCGAATTTCAACTATAACACGGATTCCACCGGCAGACGAGACGCCGTGCACTGTAAAACCCTTTTTCAAACACCCCTCTATTTCATCAAGGAGCTCCTGTGTCAGCTTCTCTCCCGGTGCAGCCAGCGGAATCCCCGGCGGATAGAGATTGATAAAATCCGCGCTGATTCTGCCTGCCGCCTCGTGCAGCGAAACTTCCTCGCTCTCACTGTGAAACGCCTGTGCCAGCGTCAGCACCGCTTCCTGCTGCCATTCGCCATCCTCCGCCTTTCCATTCGTCTGCGAATCCTGCTGTCCACCATTCGCAGGCTTTCGCTCCCCCGGCAACACATCTTCCGCAGCCTTTGACCCACGCCGCTCCTTCTCTATCCTATCATCTATCTGCAAAAGCGCGTCAGCCAATCTCTGCCAGCCTTCCGCCGTGTCCATCAATGTCATCAACGCCAATCCGTAAGTCGCTGTCGCCATCTCCAATTCAATGTGATAATCTTCCCGCAGCACATCGGCAAGTTGTTTTCCCGTCATACCCGTATCTTTCACGGATATCAGGATTTTTCCCATATCCCAATCAGTAAGCGCCAGTCCACTTTCTGACAAATCAGTCATTTTTCCAACGCGCAGATTTCTCAGATGCGCCGTTTTTTGCAGAAACACTTTCCACTGCTCTCTAAAAAAGGCAAATCGCTCCTGCCCTTCCTGTTCCAGATAACGAATGCAGGCGTCCATGCCCGCCATAAGGATATAAGAAGGGCTGCTGCTCTGCACCATGACTAAATAACTGCGAAGCCTGTCCCTGTCCACACGATCGCCGTTTACGTGCAAAAGCGCCGTTTGTGTCAAACTCGGAAGTGTTTTATGCAGGCTGTGAATCACCAGATCCGCCCCTGCGGCAATAGCGCCGCCGTAAGACAGATGCGCGCCATGCGCCTCGTCCACAATCAGAATCTTGCCACACTCATGCACCACCGCCGCGATGCCTGCCACATCGGAAAGGATCCCCTCGTAGGTAGGAGAAGATACCACCACTGCTTTGCTCTCCGGATATTTGTCTAACAGCCTTCCAATCTCTTCCGCACTTACGCCGTCGCAGATATCATATTCCCGAATCCGTTTTGGCTGATAGTAATGCACTTTGAGGTCCTGCATAAGCGCTGCATGATAGACCGATCTGTGGCAATTGCGGGCAATCAGAATCTCCTCGCCCGGTTTTGCCGCTGTCATCACCGCCGCCAGGATCCCGCCGGTACTTCCGTTTACCAAAAAGAAGGTCTCATCCGCTCCGTAGAGGCGGTTTGCCCTCTCCTGCGCCGCCTGCAAGATACCCTCCGCGTGATGAAGGTTATCAAACCCTTCAATCTCCGTAATATCTATGCTAAAAAAATCCGCCATTTCGCCGCCTGCGGTATTTCGCTTATGCCCCGGCATATGACAGGGATAGGCGTCTCCCGCGGTGTACTCCCGCAGCGTTTGGAAAAGACTCCGATCCGTGCTCACGACGCCTGTGCCCCGCTTTCCCTGTGCACATCAACGTCTGCTCCAAGCGCATCCTTTCCCTCTCGAAGACTCTCCGTTTCAACCAACGACCTTTCCGCGGCATGATACGCGCCATGTCCTTTATGTAAGCCCACCGTCTCCAAAAACGAACAGTACTTGTCTGCCGCCGTCACCACCCAGGCTTCCCTGCACATCGGCGGTATCACCGACAACGGCCACATATGCTTTTTGATGATCTCACGCTGCGTATCGTTCAGCGAATATTCCTTTTCCGCATTCTTTAATGCCGTCATCGGATGATGAAATCCGTGCAGCCGCTGCCTGTTCGCCAGATACGCCTTATCGTGCCAATCATATAGAAAATAGTCATGCAGGAGCGCTCCGCGGATCAAATCGTGCTTATTACAGCCAACCCTTAATTTTTTATTGATCAGCAGACTGTAACGCGCCACATCCATGCAGTGATTGTGTACCGTCATGCTTCCATGCTGGATATGCGCTCTGGTCCCCTTAAAGTTTTTTGACTCCAATATGTCTTCCGCGTGTTCTCTCAACAGTGCGCGGATTCTCTTATGCCGCTCATAAATTCTGCGCAGACGCTCCCTGCGCCTCTGTCTGAACCCTTTCAATAAATCCATGTTATCTCCATTCCGAAGCATTCATGCGACCTGAGGCATAACTTTGCGAAAGCAAAGTTTCGCCATACAGTCAGATTTATGATGCTCCTACACAAATTTGCGTATGAAAAATCAGCACATCCGTCACCGCCACCTGTTCCACCAACCATACCTATTTCCATCAAGCGCCGGCTGCCCCGCTCTCTATCAGCTCGTGCAGTACCTTCGCCCGATGCGCCCAGGTATGCCCCGCCTGTGCAAGCGCGTCGCCGCCATCCGCGATTCTTTGCATACGGTCGGGATCTGCAAGCAGCGAAGATGCAATCTCGGGAAGCTTTTCCATCTGTGCCAGTGAATAGATGGCGCAATCTTCTTTATCATGCAGTATTCCGTCTAAATAGATACTGCTGTCCGTCAGGCATACCGCACCGTTCAACATGGTATTAAAAATGCGGTCGTGCGCACCGTCCTTAAACCAAGGCATCACATTGAGGGAAAGCTTTGTCTGGCATAATTTTTTTAAGCACCCCTCCGAGTCCAGATTGTTCATGATCTTCACATTCTCCGGATGGGCGCAGTCCAAAAGCTCCCAGCCGTCTCCAAATACATGCACCTTGATCCCCGCGTCCGCAAGCTCCTGCACCGCCCGTCCCCTGAACGTATACCGCACGTACAGGTCAATGAACGTGAGGGCTGCCATCGTCTTCTTTAGCTCTTCCTCCGGCACTTCCGAAAGTTCCCTGCGCAGATGCGATTCGGCAACTTCTTCTACCGTCTTTTGCGAATTCGCCAAAAGATCGTCTATCATCCCATGATAAAATGCTGTATACTCGTCATCGATTCTGGTAATATATTTATCAAAGGTGGAAGGTCTGCAATAATTCCCCACCATGGTCACATCATATTTGCGATAAACAATCGGCACATTTTCCTTATTCGGATACAGCTTCGTTCCCGCCAGCGGCAGAAACGGTCCGTTAATAATATTCGGAAAAAACCGCTGCATATAGGCGATGTGATTTTTGTCAATACTGATATGACAATAACGCCGCGGCACCTTTTCCAGAAAATGATGATAATACATGGGATGGTCCACCACAATGTTATAGGCGGGTATTTCAAGAGCATCCCACATCGTCCTGTCATTTTCATCCAAAAAATAGACTTCTCCGCTCATCCCATGAAAATTAAAATTGATGAGCGCCGTATTTCCTTTTTCAAAAAAACGGAAAAATTTTTCCGCACTGGCTCTTGGGCGGCTTAAGTCAAAGATAAATGTCTCATGCCCGAGCGCTTCCATCGCTTCCGCGATCTGCAGGGAAAAATAACCCTGCGTTTCGATATCGCCCGTAAAAAACAACAGTTTCTTCATAGCCGATTCCTTCTCCGTACCTTCGCCGCGGTTTTATTCCTACACGCTGCGGCAGCTTATCCCGTATGCTATTACGCTTTATCGCGTGTCATTTACTATATCGACAATTCCGTTCGTTTCCTGTACCGATGCGAATCGATCATCTTCTTACGGCTTGCTCAGTTCCTCCAGATATTTCTGCATCACCTTTTCCCGTTCTCCTCCCGGCGCAGTATCCAGATATCCCTGCACTCTTTCGATATAAGGCGCCTTCTCCTCAGAAAATCTTCCTCTCACATAGGCAAGATAGGCATCGGCAAATTCCCAGTATCCGTCGAATACTTCCTCATAGTTATCATCAAAGTACAGCGAGGAAAAAATATGCTCCGATCCGTACATCCGTTCTTCCAGCTCTATGGTTTCCTTTCGATACGACAGCGATCTCATCTTATGCTGGTGGGACAACGTCCGAAACCTCATAAAGCAAAATGCCATACACAGAAAAAAGATAACGGTAAACACAACGATCAAACTATAATATTTTGAATTGGCTTTACTTTTCAAAATATGCCTCCATTCTGCTCTTGGTCACACCCTCGATATCGGCGCTTCCCTCCAGCGTAAACTGTCCACCCGAAGCCGACTCCTTCAAATCTTCAATTTCGCCATCTGTCAGGCGATAATAATTTTTCAAATAACCGTCAACTTCCTGCGTCAGCTCCTCCTTGATGGGGCTCTCATTTCCGGAACCGTAAAAAATCTGCATGGTAATGACATCCGTATCCCGCAGCGGCGCATAGTTGTCGCCTTCATCCATGGATTCCATAGACTGCAAGACATCGACTAAAATAAGCGAATATGTGTAAATATCCGAAAGATCCGCCGCATATTCGGGATAATACTGAAAATGCTCATTCGTCGGATCCGTAGACGAAGCGAGCAGATATGCCCGTATATACTGCTTTTCTTCCAGATACTGACCAATCATTTCCCGATTTTTTGCAAGGCGCGCCCCTGTTACTTCATAAGTCGAGTGCTCAGAATAGCGGTACTGATAAAAGGCAACACAGCCAAACGCGATCACAATGATGAGGGCAAAAACAATC
Source organism: Lachnospiraceae bacterium UBA3282 (assembly GCA_002361735.1). GTDB lineage: Bacteria > Bacillota > Clostridia > Lachnospirales > Lachnospiraceae > UBA3282. The sequence goes on from DETS01000024.1 coordinate 29,939, forward strand.
CCCATTCCAAACGTGAGATGCTTAAGCACCTGCCCCGTTCCGGTTTCTAATAATTCATCCCGTTTTTCCTCGTATGCCTTATCGTACGTCTGAAGCTCCTTTGCCAGCTTCAAGGCATGCTCATTGACCCTGCCGCAATAAGGACATTTCAGTTGATCACTGGCAAAGTCAGCGCCGCAGTTTGTACATTTCATCCTCTAATCCTTCCTCTATCAAAATTTCCGTCTCCCGTTCCACTTCCTTTTTCAAAGCATCCTCTATCGCGTCATCCGTCTCGTAGATCTGATAGAAGATCTCATCGCTGCGCATATTGTAATCTTCCGCCAGGATCTCATAAACTTCTAACATTCTTGCCGTATCGCCGTCTGCTTTCGCCTCGTCAAACTGCGGCGGGAACGTATGTAGATACCATGCCGAACGATAGAGAAAATAATCGGACGCACTGATATAATTTTCAACTTCAGAGAACAGGTATTGCTCAAGCTGCTCCCAATCCCCGTCCTCGTACGCCTCCCTCATATCGCGGGAAATGCCGTTCATCTCCCTCTCCATTCCCGTCTCTTTCATCTTTCCCGGCACATCCAAAAGAATCACGAGTATAAAAACCAGAAAAAGAACAAGCAGCGTCGCCGCCACAATGAGCCCGACTTTTTTCGGAACCGCCATGGTTTCCGACTGCACCTTTTTTACTTCTGCAATCTTTTGATCCGTATGCAGTCTGCTTAAATCAATCAATTCCCTGCCGCAATAGGGGCAGACTGCCGTCTGCGTATCCGGCAGCCCCGCGCCGCAACTCGGACAAACTTTTGTCATCTTATTCTCCACTGTTCGTTTCCTTCCGGACATCCCATCTATTTTCTGCGGACATCAACATCACTCTCTCATTCCGCCGCAGTCTGCTCTGCGTCGCGGTACACAAGCGCAGTGACCACAAAACTCGCCGCAAACGCCACCGCCGCCACAACGATCGCCTTCCATAAATTATTGGGCTCCTCTACACTGTAAAACATTAAAATCGTCGAAATACAGGGAAAGGCAAACGTATAACAATGCACCGTCAAAATACCCTGCACCACGCCCGCAATCATACAACCCAACACATTTCCGATCAGCGGTGTCCTTTCTTTAAAACATACGCCGAAAATAGACGGTTCCGCAATCCCTGACGCAAATTCCGTGATCATCGCACTGATCGACATCGCCTTTTTCTCCGCTGTCTTTGATCTGACAAACACAGCAAAATCACACCCTGCCAGCGAGATATTAGAAATCAAAAATCCAACCATAATGCCATAGTCCACGCCCGTCACGCCAATCTGCGTAATCGCTAACGTGATAAAGATCCAGTGCATTCCCGTAGATACCAGTATGGTAGTCAGCCCCGCGAAGACAGCCCAGGCTATCATCGGCGCCTTAAGCTGCATGATCTCCAGACCGTTCGCCAACATGCCGCTCAACAGACTGACGATCGGCTCAATGACCAAAATCCCCAACAGAGAGGTCACTGCAATCACACAAACTGCCAGAAAATACGGCTGCAGGCTCTCTTTGATCCACTTTTTCAACCACTTTACAATGTGAGACATCAAATAGATCAGTAAAATGATGGGAATCACATTGTAAGCATAGGTCGCCGCTACCACGGGAATGCCCGCAAAGGTCACACGCTCTCCGCTCTCCATCAGAGCAGCAAAATCAGGAAGCAGCATCACGCATACACTTGCCAGAGCGAGCAGCGGATCCGTCTCAAAATGCTTCGCCGCGGAATACGCGACAAACACCGGCAGGAAATAAAACGGCGTCGTTGCCAATGCCGACAGGATCACTTCCGTCGATCCCGACAGGATATGTACCGCCGTCAACAGCATTACAATAATCTTTAAGATACCGCCCGCAAGGAGAAGCGGAATGATCGGCAGCATACATGCGGTGACATGATCGAATACTGCCAAAACACTCTTCTTTACTTTACTCATATCCTTTCACCCTACAGCGCCTTCTCGTGCCTGTCCATAAACGCGTAAAATACTATTTTCTTACTCATCGTATCATATTTTATTAAAAAATACCATTGTCAAAAATTAGTGTCGGTTAACAGGAATGGAGAGAATCACCACAACAAAACAAAGGAAACGCCGATACTCTTTGCGTTTCCCATTTAAGAAGTGTGATAAGTAGTTCCCCGTATCCGTTCATAGATATTACTCATATTTTCACACTCATCATATAAATCCCGATGCATTTTCGTTTCAATCACAGAAAAGCCTGCTTTTTCCAAAGTTTTACAGGAAGCAACGTTGTCCACATTTGCTGTAGCCATCAACCTTTTAAGCGGATATCTTCCAAACAAATACTCCACAAAGCATTGCAGCGCTTCCGCCGCATATCCGTTTCCGCGATACTTCGCGCCAATAAAATATGTAACGCCGACTTCCTGAAAATCCTCATAATACGAGCTTCCTACAGAACCGACCACCACATGACTGTTCTTATCCTCAATCGCATATGCCAGATACTCATGATAGGGGTTGTCTTCTGCTTCTAACTTGATCGCCTCACTGATAAATTCTCCCATCCATTTATGACATTCGCTGCAATCACCGAAAATCTCCCACAAACTGCCGTCTGATGCCATATCAATAAAAGCTTTTTCGTCAGTTGGCTGTATGCTTCTTATGATCAGTCTTTTTGTTTCTAAAATCATATCCTGTAATCATCTATCCTTCATACTTATCTATTATTTATTCCCTTGCAATACAAATGCAAAATGGGAAACAGTTACCGCCGAGTACTTTTAATGAACACTTGAAAAATATTGCATTGAAACTACGAAGCAAATCATGTTTTCATCACTCGGATAGTTAGTATATTTGAAGCAAAAGAAAAATGCCCAGAACCGGAATCGAACATTTTCGGCTAATAAAAAGTCCCAAAAGAAAGAAATTGGGGCTGCGCAAGCCCCTTTTCCCGTTTATTCACTTTCACTATTGTTACTTCTTGGGTACGAACGTTTTTCATCTGTCAGCCCCGCCAAATAGTCCATACTTGTATTCAACGCCACAGCAATCCGTTTACATTGCTCAAACGTATAATAGCGTTTGCCATTCTCAATTTTAGAATAATCGCTCTGATCAATACCTGTCAGATGTTGCATTTTTATCTGTGTATATCCCAATTCTTTTCTCAAATCTTTCAATCGTGACAATCCGCTCACCTCTTTTTATTATTATGGCGAATTGACCTATTGAAATTATGGTCTAATTGACCTATTGTAGATATATGACCAATAAATCAATTTATATGAAGGAAGTATGGAAAAATGACATTTCAATTTATTCTGTGGGCGTTAAGTGCACTTTGTATGTTTCAATTATTTGCATGACGATTACTGCCATAAATGTCCTTACCCATTTGATGAGGAAGAAGAAAAAGAGTTGAACGAAACGATAAGGGAACTCATAAAAATGATTGAACAGTGATAGCCGCAACACGCTCTGCAATAATAGGATTACGTTGAAAGTAAGTGAAAATCCTACGAAATAAAAAGCCCTTATAACCACCACGAATGCAGTAATTATAAGGGTTTCTTCCCTTTAATGCCCAGAACCGGAATCGAACCAGTGACACGAGGATTTTCAGTCCTCTGCTCT
>DETS01000024.1:33896-35680 GCA_002361735.1 Lachnospiraceae bacterium UBA3282
GAACCAGTGACACGAGGATTTTCAGTCCATCAAGATAAAATCCGAAACCACAGACCTCGCAAAGTCCGATAAATACTGGACATTTCAAGTACGTTTATAGGATTAAGTCCTATTTCATTCGTAGGACTTACTTACTATGGATATTATATTATCACAGAAAAATCTAAACGTCAATTCCTAAATCCAGTGATTTTACGTCGTTTCGCTTATCGGTTTTATGTATTCAACGGTTATGTATACTGTTATTCTTGCTCCATATATGCCTGGATATACAATGATTTTATTACCAGTAGTATTTTGAGTCATGTATACATATAAGCAGCGTTCCTTTAACGCATTTTTTATATTGGTTGTAGAATTGCTTGAAATATTTAGGTTATCATACATTGCCATACTTAATGGATAATATGTATTTGTGCCATTATATGAATACACTCCCATTACATTTAGATTAACAATTATATCAAAATCAGTGTCAAACTCTATATTTTTACTAGTATTGCTTGTAAATCCGTCAGTCACAATCATTTTTCTATAAATTGTCCTTCCATCAATCCATGTACCAATAGCAGTTTCTTCCGTGGAATATACTTCTCCACTACCACCAGACGAACCTCCACCAGTTCCATCCTGCCCATCAGAGATACTTGCCGTTGTCGTTCCATTTTTATCTGTAATGGTAATAGTTGCAGTGTTCCCCGATTTGGAAACAGTAGCGATAGGACTAAAGCCATCTTGACCGTCTGTACCGTTTGTTCCATCAGTACCATTTGTACCATCCTGCCCATCTTGACCCTCCGCAACAATTCCTGTGTCGGTTGTTCCTATCATCCAATGCTTTGTTGTAGCGTCAATATGTGGTGTAATACCATCTTGACCATCCTGACCATTAGTTACAGTAGGAATAAGATTATTAACTTCTTCCTTATTATATGTCTCTGCCTTTGTGTAGTAATTTGACAAATCTACATTACCGCCACTGGGAATATTTGCAATAGCATTATCAACATACGCAGTTGTAGCGTACCCAGATAAATCTATACTGGCTATTGCCTGTTGTAATTCTGCTTTAGTGGCATATGCCGACAGATCAATATTTATATCCAGTGAATCCAAAGCGGCTTGTAACTGCTCCTGTGTCACATAATCAGATAAATCAACGTCACCCGATTGGGAATCCTCTATCAATTTCTTCAACTCATCTATTGCATGATCCAGTCCTGCCTTGTCAACAAACTTTGTTTCAGAATCCGATACTGTCATTTAATCACCTGCCTATCATATCATCAATTTCTTCATTAGATACAATCCTTGTGTTACTTGAATAAGGCGGTCTTGTTACTGGCTCCCTTGTATACATCAGAGAAAAGCAACTGTAATCTTCCTCTGGGTCTGGAATCGCAGCAATCTTATCCTTTACCTGCCCAATTCTTGCTTCTAGGAACTGATATGCCTGTCCTATATCACTAAATTCTGTACTGATACCTGTCATAAGGTCTATATCGTTGGTAACGGCTTCAAGTATATCTATTACAGTGAACAATAATTGTTTCTGCATATCTGATTTAACGTACTCAGCAGTGGGAGACAAATTGTTCTCCGTGAGGAACTGGATATACTGCTCGTCTGTAAAATATTCCTGATTGGATAATTCCATCTTTAATCTGTTTAATACTTGCATTGTTGAACTCCTCTTTCTTTCCGAGTGGTCAAATTTGACTTGTCGGTGTTTCTTCATAATAAAATAGGCATTAAAAAAGGACTACGGTGTTTTGCCGTAATCC
>DETS01000024.1:35940-36255 GCA_002361735.1 Lachnospiraceae bacterium UBA3282
GACTACGGTGTTTTGCCGTAATCCCATAAAAATTTCCTTCAAAAATTTGAACTACAATTATTACAATGCCACTCTTTTCCGATTTTACCACTTGCCACCCCAACCATTCCTACTGAAACAGCTCTATTTGCAGTAGAAATTTTTTTAACATTTGTCGATTGGCAGTATGGACATTTGACAGATGGCGAACTCTTTCTGTTTATCCCAAATACTTCCTTTGTTTCTGGTATTGCATTAGCAAATCTATCTGATATGTATTCATCTGTGGACATATTCATTGATTTTGCATTATAAACATTTATTTTCACAACAGAA
>DETS01000100.1:0-23679 GCA_002361735.1 Lachnospiraceae bacterium UBA3282
TTAAAGAAAAAATTACATTTTGTAATATTTTTACGAAAGATGAACATACTATGATAAAAAAGAGGTATGAGAGATGAGAGATATGCTTTATCTTTTGAATATCAGCGTGTCAGGGATTAAATGCATTAAGGACGAAGTGCGTTTGGATTTCTATAAAAAAACAGTTGATAAAAAATTTAATCCTGAAAGATATCGTGTTAAGGCGATTTACGGTGAAAATGGTTCGGGGAAATCTGCGCTTATTACGGCAGTCAAGATATTTCAGGATTTGATATGGAATGATAATTATTTGGGCGAGTCAAAGACGCAGGAGTTTTTAAGTGAAATTGTCAATAAGGCATTGAACATATTTTGTTTTAAGGTGGAATTTCTTATTAATATGAATAATCAAAAAACAGTATACCAGTATATGTTTCAAGTGGGCAAGGGAAAAACAGGTTTATATGAAATCCAATATGAGAGCCTGAAATGCAAGAATGGTAATTATGCAAATAACATATATCAATCCGTTTTTGAATGTCAGGATGGAAAGCTGACCTCAATTGTCTGTACAGAGAAAGCGGCAGAGTGGTTGGAGAAGAAGACGATTAATTTATTGTCGACGCATTCCTTTATATGCTTATATTCTTTAAATATTGCAGAAAATATATTTACGCAGGAGGATAATGATAAAAATCTGCTGTATTCTATGATTGCTTTCTTTGTATTGGTGGTTTCCTTAAAAGTATATATTGAAGAGGAAGATCAGCACGAATTATATTTTATACAAAAAAGATTGCGGGAAAACAAGTTAGAAAAACAGAAATTTGCAGGTAAAAATTTGGGACAAGGTAATCATTTTAACCTAACATTGGATGTTAACGAAAAGTTTGTGGAGAAAAAGGATATTGATGAATATAAAGCAAGAGTTGAACAGTTAACACAGTTTATTAAACTTTTTAAACCCAATCTGGTATCCATTGACGTTGATGCAAAAGAAGACGGCGAGCGTTATGTGTGCGACCTGAACCTTAATTATGGGGATTATGTAATCAATAAGGAGTTTGAGAGTACAGGGATTAAGAAGTTGATTCGATTGTTTGACTGCTTTACGGCTGCCGGCAATGGAGGGATTGTTTTTGTGGACGAGATGGACTCTAACTTGAATGATGTCTATCTGTGCAAACTGATTGAATACTTCATGTATTATGGGAAGGGTCAGCTTTGCTTTACAACGCATAATATAGATCCGATGAGTGTCTTGAAGGAAAACAAAAATTCCATAGACTTTTTATCCAGTGACAATCGTTTGATTCCATGGACTTCCAGAGGGAATGCAACACCTGAGAACTGCTATAAAAACGGAATGATTGAGGATTTGCCGTTTAATATTGAGGCGTCGGATTTCGTGGGCATTTTGGGGGAGTAAAACATGGCAATACAAATGATATTCTGTCTGGAGACAAATAAAAGGGCGGGTACAGATTATATTTATATTAGAGAAGTGTTGGATTATCTGTATCAAATAGGAAATCAGGTCAAAATAACACCCATTTATATGGGAACAAAAACAAAGTATCAGGCAACAGGTGTTTTGAAAGAGATTGGGCAAAGGACCAGACAATATATCCACGGAGAAACAAAGGTTATTTATTGCATTGATACGGGCGCATATGAAAAAACTGTCAAACATGCAAAAGAATTTCGAGATATTAAACAGTTTTGCGAGAAAAACAACTTTGAATTGATCTGGTTTTGTCACGATATAGAAGAGGTGTTTGTAGGCAGGCAAATTTCAGATTCCCAAAAAGTGCAAACGGCGAAAGCGTTTAGACTGAAACACGAAGTTGAAAAAGTATCTCAGGAACAATTAGCACAAGAGAACTTGAAACCATGCGCAAGTAATATATTACGTGTATTGGATCAATATCTGGAAAGAAAATAGCATCGGCAGCGGTGCTATTTTTGTTGTGCCTTACGATTACCTTAAGAATCCCGCCGAAACCTTTTCAGGAAACGGCAGAAAGGATATACTGATGGTGTGAGAAGAACTTCTAATCACTCGCAGCAAGAGCTGCTTCGTGAAGAAGTTCTAAGTCTCACACAGGAGAATGCCTAAAATGCGGCATTCTCCGCAGTGGTTTGAGAGTTGATATAGGAGAAAAAGCCATGGATCTGTATGAACACAAAATTTTACTGGTAGATGACGAACCTGCCCTGCGCAGGATGGTCGGCGGTTTCCTCACCAAAGCGGGATTTCAAAACGTAGTCTATGCGGGAACCTGTCTTGAGGCGGAGGCTGTCTGCCGCAGGGAGGCGCCTCACCTGATCCTCTTGGATGTCATGCTGCCGGACGGGGACGGCTTTTCCCTCTTTGACAGACTGCATCGGGAGACGGCGGCGCCGGTGATCTTTCTTTCCGCACGGGATGAAGATGAGAGCAGGCTGCGCGGGCTGGGGCTGGGGGCGGACGATTATATTACGAAGCCCTTTTTGCCTGAGGAATTGATCCTGCGGGTGACGGCGGTGCTCAAGCGGGTCTACCGGATTCGGGAAGAAAAACAGGAAGACAGAGTGATTGATTTGGGAGACTGCCGGATCAATCTGGGCAGCGGCGTGGTGCGTAGGAAGTATGCGGCAGGCAACAGTACAGACGGAGAATCAGGCGGCAACGGAGGCGGACAAAACGATGCGGCAGCCGATGATATAGAAGCCACCCTAACAGCGAAGGAGTATGCCATCATCGAGAAGCTGGCGGAAAACCGCGGGCGGATCGTGACCATCGACGCGCTCTGCGACGCGGTCTGGCGGGAGGGGAATTACGGCTACGAAAACACACTGATCGTTCACATTCGCAGACTGCGGGAAAAACTGGAGGAGGACCCTTCGCATCCCAAGCATCTTTTGACGGCGCGGGGACTGGGGTATAAATTGGTATGAAAAAAGAAAAGGATCATTTTTATCGTTCCCAAAAATTTATGCGGGCTTTTCAATACAGTATTTTTATGACGGTGGGCATTACCATGCTGGTGGCTGCACTGAATCTGGGTTTTTTTATTGTGAGCCTGTATGTTTATGTGAGAGGAGATGTTTTCAGCATTGGCGGGGGAGAGGTCAGAGAAGCGCTCTCGATTACGGAGAATGGGTATATGCTTGCGGATGATATGGCGCAGAAGCTTACGGATAAGGAACAGTGGGCAATACTCCTTGACGCGGAAGGACGGGAGTTGTGGAGCTATCGAAAGCCCGTGGAACTGCCGGATTCCTATAGCCGCGCAGATATTGCGCGCATGACCCGCTGGTATCTGGATGGGTATCCCGTGTGGCTGCGCGTGTGGGAAGATGAGATCATGGTGATGGGAGCAGGAAAGGGTACGGTATGGAAGTACCCCGTAGAGTTTCCCATTTCCTGGATGGAATATATGAAACAGGTCGGATTTTATTATGTTCTGATCAATATTGTCTGGATTGTTTTGCTGGCGGCATTTTTTACCAGGCGGTTTATGAGAAACAGGGAGCAGGCGAGGATTGAATGGATTGCGGGTATTTCTCATGATATTCGCACGCCGCTTTCCATGGTGATGGGGTATGCCGACACTCTGGAGCAGAATGGGGAGCTTTCGGAGGAGGCAAGGCAGCAGGCGGCGGTGATTCGGCATCAAAGCATTGTGATGAAAGAGCTGATCGCGGACTTAAATCTCACCTCGCAGTTGGAATATTCCATGCAGCCGCTGCGGATGGAAAAGATACGTCCTGCGCAGGCAATCAGAAATGTGGCGGCGGCGTTTTTGAATGATGATGCAGACGGAAACTTAGAGATCGAGGTGGAAATCGATGCACAGGCGGAACAGATCATGCTGCGGGCGGACGAACAGCTCTTACAGCGCGCTTTCCGCAATTTGATCTTAAACAGCATTAAGCACGGCGGACAGAGCGAGACTGTGGAGATTGGTATCAGGATGCAGGAGGAAAGGCGGCGATTTATAAAACCATTAAGAAATGGCGACAGATTCGTGATTTGTTTTGAAGATAACGGCGCGGGCTATTCCGAGGAGGTGCTGCGCCGACTGCGGGATAACAAAAAAAGTGATGCGAATCCAAATATCCGCGGGCTGGAAATCGTAAAAAAGATCGTGCTTGCCCACGGCGGAAAAGTACGGTTCGGGAACCGGGAGGAGGGCGGAAGTTTTTGCGAAATGCGGTTTTTCACAGTTAAGGATTAGTTCATAATTGCTGCATTATAATAGGATCACAATAAGGAATGGAGGAGGTAATGTATGTACTTACGAATCTTGAAAAAAGATTTAAGACGTAAGAAGACGATGAACGCCATCCTGCTGCTCTTTGTGGTCCTGGCAGCGACGTTCATTGCAAGCAGCGCGAACAATTTGATTACAGTCAGCAGCGCGCTGGACAATTTTTATGAGAAGGCGGAGGGACCCGATTACTGGTTTGTTTCCATAAACGCTGACGATGTGGAGCGGTTTCAAACATTTGCGAAGGAAAATCGATATGACTATACGGTTTCGGAGCTGATCCAGATTGACTCCAAAAATGTTTTGGTCGAAGGCAAAAAATTTGAATACTCCAACACCCTGTGCCTGTCAACCCTTGGCGGAAGCCGTATTTTTGACAAAAACAATGAGGAAATCACTCATGTAAACGACGGTGAAGTGTGGGTCACTAATTTTATTTTTGAAAAAAATGATAATAACTTTTATGAAGGCGCGAAAGTAAAAATCAGTCAAAACGGCGTCGAGAAAGAGTTTACGGTCAGAGGGTATACCAAGGATGCGCTCTTTGGTTCGGCAATGGTGGGTATGACGCGGTTTCTTGTAAGCGACAACGATGCGAAACTGTTCAATAACGAGGAAAACGCTGTCGCCAATTCAGTAGAGATTCACACCAAAGACCCCGATTACTTTGACAAATTTAACGCATTGGAACTTAACACAATTATGTCCTTCGATCGCCCGATGTTTAAGATGATCTATCTCATGGATATCTTGATTGCTGCGATTCTGTTGGTAGTGAGCGTTTGTCTGATTTTGATTTCCATGGTGATTCTACGGTTTATCATCCAATTTACAGTCACGGAAGAATTTCGTGAGATTGGCGTGATGAAGGCAATTGGTATTCCAAACTTTGCCATACGCGGACTGTATGCCGCGAAATATTTTGCCATCGCTCTGGTCGGCACTTTGATCGGATGCACGCTGAGTTTTCCATTTAGTCGAATCATGATTCAAAGCGTGTCCAGGAAGATTGTTATTTCCGGTGAAGATAATTATCTTGTAAATATCGGTGCGGCAATTCTGGCGGGAGCGACGGTGGTATTTTTCAGTTATTTTTGCACGCGCAGAATACGAAAGTTTTCACCGATTGATGCGATCCGCAGCGGTGAAACAGGGGAGCGTTTTCGCAAAAAAAGTTTTTTGCGGCTTGGAAAGACGCATCTGCCTGTTGTGCCTTTTATGGCGTTAAACGATATCTTCAGCGGGATCAAAAGCTATGTTTCGATGATACTTATTTTTATCCTCGGCACGCTGTTGGTCATTATCCCGGTGAACACGATCAATACGCTGCGTTCCGATGGCTTGATTACAACATTTAATATGGTCGAGAGCGATCACATTATTTCGCAGGAGCTGTTGTTTAACCCCAACGAGGATAATCAGAAAAAGGCGGAGCAAAAGTTTTCCGAAGTGCGAGAAATGTTTGCTGAAAACGGGATAGACGTGGATGTCTTTCAGGAAATTATGTTCCGCACAAATATTAAAAAGGGAGACAAGCGAACAAATTCGCTGTCATTTCAAGGCTTGGGCGGTGTAACGACGGATATGTATACCTATCTGGAAGGAACAGCGCCGCAGAATCCGCATGAGGTCGCGCTGACATATCTGACTGCAGGACAGATCGATGCCAAAATCGGCGATGACGTGAAGATCAAGGTCGGTGAGGACACAAAAACATATACGGTCACTGCAATCTATCAGAGTATGAATAACATGGGTGAAGGCGTGCGCTTTTATCAGGACGCAAAGCTGGATTACAACTACGCGGCGGGCAGCTTTGGAATGCAGGTGAATTACAAAGACAATCCCGACAGTGCTGCTCTTGCCGAGAGAAAGGAGCTGCTGGAAGAACTTTATCCCGACGCAGATATCTACACGCCGGGCGAATATATCGGTTATATGATAGGCAATGTTGCCGAACAGCTTGACGGCATCAAGGCGTTGATCCTGGCTATCGTTCTTGGCATCAATGCGCTGGTGGCGGTGCTCATGGTAAAGAGTTTTATCACGAAAGAAAAAAGTGAAATTGCGCTTTTAAAAGCAATTGGCTTCAAAAATACGCCGCTTACGCTGTGGCAGACAATGCGTATAGGTACGGTGTTACTCGTGTCGGTACTTGTGGGAGCGGTGAGTTCCCTGCCGCTTTCCATGCTGATCATCACGCCGATCTTCCAAATGATGGGCGCCTACAGCATAGAGTATGAAATACGCGCGGCGGAGGTCTATCTGATGTACCCGTTGATTGTGCTTGCAGTGACGGCAGGGGCAGCGTTTGTGTCGGCGCAGGGGCTGCGGAAGATTTCTTCCGCGCAGATTTCCAACAATGAGTAAGAGCGTTTCGCAATCGTAAAAGATAGAGTAAAATGAAAAGGAGAAAGATTAAAAAATCATGACAAATATATTAGAGGTTCAGGATCTTTGTAAAACATATGTGGTAAACAAGAGACAGAATAATGTATTGAAGAATGTCAATTTCAGCATTGACGAGGGTGAGATGGTGGCGGTCATGGGACCGTCGGGATCGGGAAAATCAACGCTTTTGTATTCCGTTTCGGGAATGGATGGTATCACGGCGGGCGAGGTGAGATTCTGCGGGAAAAGCGTGTCAAAAATGTCGCAGAAGGAACTGGCAAAGCTTCGCCTTGACGAGATGGGCTTTATCTTTCAGCAGATGTATATGCTGAAAAACCTTTCCGTCCTCGACAATATCCTCCTCCCCGCGTGTCAGTCCGATAAGATGAAAGAATCACGGAAAGAGACGGCGCAGCGCGGTCATGCGCTGATGCGTAAGCTGGGGATCATCGACATTGCCGATAACGATATCAACGAGGTTTCGGGCGGGCAGTTACAACGCGCGTGCATTTGCAGGAGCATGATCAATAAGCCGAAAATGATCTTTGCGGATGAGCCGACGGGCGCGCTCAACCGCGCATCATCGGACGAGGTGATGGAGGAACTTGCGAAACTAAATAGCGAGGGAACGACTATTATGTTGGTCACGCACGACGTGAAAGTGGCGGCGAAGTGCACGAGAGTTTTGTATATTGTCGATGGAAATATACAGGGCGAATACAGACTTGAGAAATACGATAAGACGAAACTGCGCGACCGGGAGAGGGCATTGAACGGGTGGTTGATGGAGATGGGCTTTTAGGTGTTGGAGGGAACGATTTGATAGATATTTTGATTGTGGAAGATAATAAGGAGCTGGCGGATGTGCTGTGCGATTTTCTGCGCGCGGAACAGTACACGGTGTCCATTGCTCAAAATGCGGAAAAGGGTCTTGCGCTGTATGAAAAATACGGCGCAAGGCTTGTCGTACTGGATCTCATGCTGCCGGGGAAAGACGGGTATTATGTACTTGAAAAGGTGCGCGGGGGAAGCAATACGCCCGTGCTCATTGTCAGTGCGAAAACCGCAAAAGATGATAAGCTGACGGGGCTGGACCTCGGCGCGGATGATTATATTGAAAAGCCGTATGATATTGATATCATGCTGGCAAAAATACGTGGAATTTTCAAACGACGGTATTCGCTGGATGAGCTGATCGACGGTAATCTGCGGATCAATAAGAGTAACAGGACGATCATAAAAGGCGATACGGAAATGGAAATGACAGGCAAGGAATTTGAACTGCTTACCCTGCTGATCGAGAATAGGGGGCGGACGCTCTCAAAGGAATATCTCTTTAATACCATTTGGGGCAGCGACAGCGATTCCGAACAGCAGACGCTTACTGTTCACATCAAACGCCTGCGCGAGAAAATTGAGAAAGATCCTAAAAAGCCGCAGAAAATTGTAACGGTGTGGGGCGTGGGGTATAAATATTTATGAAAGCGTTCGGGAAAATCTTATGCGTGGTGAGCCTGCTGTTTGCCCTGCTCATTTTTTTCGCAAACCTTATCCTGATCCACGGGAATCTTTCGGAGGATGGCAGACCATACCGCGTGGAAATCAACAGGCTGGCGTTGGCGATCGAAGAAAACGGACTGGAAAGTGTCGATTTGTCGCAGTATGACTACGTGTATCATATCGAACCTTACGGGGAGTATTTTTATGATAGCGATTCCGATTATTCGATCCGCGAGATAGACGGCGCGCTTTATCGGTTTGATTACGCGTTAAACGATAACGGAAAACCCTGGCAGCTCATTTTAACGGTCAATGTTATCCTGGCGGTGGCTGTTGCTGCGGTATTTGTGATCCTGTTTTATATCCGCGCAAAGATTCTGCGACCGTTCGAGCGGCTTTCCGGCGTCCCGTATGAACTTTCCAAAGGAAACCTGACCATCCCCGTGAAGGAAAATAAAAGCCGTTTCTTTGGGAGATTCCTGTGGGGGATCGACCTTTTGCGCGAAAATATGGAACAGCAGAAGGAGCGTGAACTGGCGCTGCAAAAAGAAAAGAAAACCCTGCTTTTGTCATTGTCACACGATATTAAAACGCCGCTGTCTGCAATCAAGCTATACGCGGAGGCTTTGTCGAAAAATTTGTATGCGGAGCCCCAAAAGCAGCAGGAGGTCGCTAATAAGATAAACGAGAAGGCGGACGAGATCGAGGGCTATGTTTCGCAGATCATCAGCGCGTCACGTGAAGATTTCTTAAGTCTTATCGTAAATAACGGCGAGTTTTATCTTTCTGATCTGATTGAGAATATCGTATCTTTTTATTCTGAAAAGCTGCCGTTGTTAAAGACGGAATTTGTGGTCGGCAAATATCGAAACTGTCTGCTTTTCGGCGATTTTGACAGAAGCGTTGAGGTTGTGCAGAACATCATGGAAAATGCGCTTAAATACGGCGATGGTAAAAGAGTGGAGCTGCTGTTTCCCGAGGACGACGAGGGTATTTTAATCTCGGTGAGAAACAGCGGCTGCACGCTTGATAAGTCTGACCTGCCGCATATCTTCGAAAGTTTTTGGCGTGGCGCGAATGCCGAAACTGTTCGCGGAAGCGGGCTTGGGCTGTATATCTGCAGGCAGCTCATGCACAAGATGAACGGCGAGATTTTTGCGGAGATCGACGGGAGGTTTATCACGGTTACGGCGGTTTTTGGCAGGGGGTGAATGCGGCAGCGCGTTCGTCTACCGGTTCTTTTTCAACTGCGCAAGTTCCGTACGGAGTTGTGCAATCAGTTGTTCGTAATTCTGCTGATCCAGTTCACGTTCGGACCGCTCTTGCTCAAGAGTCTGCTCGTAATTGCGCCTATCCAGTTCACGTTCGGACCGCTCCTGCTCAAGTGTTCTTTTATAATTCTGCAGATCCTGCTCATGCACTGAACGTTCCTGTTCCAGAGTTTTCCTGTAATTCTGCAGATCCTGCTCATGTTCCAAGCGTTCCAGTTCGCGGTCTGAGCGTTCCTGCTCGATCGCTCTCTCGTAATTTCGCAGATCCTGATAGTATTCCTCGCGTTCCAGACAGCGCATACGTATCTCCTCGTCAGAGCACGTATAATATAATGTCTTTGCGGCTTCGTATAAAGCTTCGTCTTCGGATGCGGTCATTTTCAGTTCCTCCCATGTGGTAGCTTTCAAGTGAAGAAAATCCCTTCGGGATTATCTTCTCGAGATTCGCTTCGCGAACTCGGCAGTCTCGCCCAGCTGTCAATGTGATAGTGTTTATCTTCTTCTGTGGCAAGATCAATCCGTGTCAAATCTGCCACATACAGGGTCAGGTCATCGTTGTAGACCTGATGATTCTTTATATTGATCAATTTGTAAGCTGCATAGAATTCGGGGCGTTCCTCAAACAGGGTATAATCCAAAAAGCCGATATGAACAGCCGGTTTGGCATCTCTGTAATCCTGCCCTTTGTTTAGTTGGTCGTAGGAGCGGCACAGATACATGACAGAACGCTTTTGCCAGTTTAGGCGGTTGGCAATCTGCATCTCAAGGTTAATTCGGGTTCGGTTATTCAATAGCAGATGAATATCCAGACGAAATTCCTTGCTGTCAATGCTGCCTCCCGGGAGAATTGGGTTTACGATTTCCACGGAAGCCACCTCTGCCTGAGAGAGATGGAGCAGGGAGCAGATTAGACCCCGCAGCGCTTTGTTGTTTGATTGTAAAACGGCGCGGAACATGTAGTCATTGGTCATATTGTAGGGAATTTTACCTGTGGCATTTTCAAAATTGGAACCGTTGGAAAGTGTTGTATCCGGATGTTCCTTTAAATGAGCTTTTTGACTGTGATCGTTTGTGTTCATAGATGTGTTTTCCTTTCGTAAATAGACGGGACAAGCCCAAAGATGATGTAAAACCTGAGATTAAATGGGGAAGGTTTTACGGTTGACAAAATAGATATGAAACTAAGAGTGGATACAGTCAGCAGTACAGGGAAGTCTCCCAGCGTGATGCGGAACCGTCCGTCAACAAACTGTAATCATCCATGAGACAGATATAACATAAACGGGAGAGAAATACAATGAGTATCTGCAGATTGGCACGTAGAAAAATAGTTGACGAAATATTGATAATCCAAAATTACAAAACAAGATATGGATTAGAAAGAAGGGAAAAGGGGAATCAGACACAACATATTGTTTGTGCATAATATATAAATCCTATAATCTGTGCAGGTCATATCAAAGAAGAATTGCAAATAGTAAAAAATTCGCAGAATTGGATATTCTGCGAATCAGAAAATATTTCCTTGCTGCAACAAGCGTTTTTTATTTTTGACCACATAATTGACCATAATCGTCTGAAAGCGCATTTAAGTATTTACGTTTAGTATCCATGCTGGGATGAACATAGCGATTCAGTGTAATCTGTACATCCGAATGTCCCAGAATTTCACTAAGACTTTTGATATCCATACCATTGTCGATACAATTCGTAGCAAAAGTATGCCTTAGAATATGAAAATTGTAATGTGGTGCATTGATCATATCCAAATATCTTTTAAAGTGATTTTGATAGGTGCGGGGTTCCATGGGGCGGTCTTTTTGCAAAAGGTAAATTTGCCCTTCTTTCTGAAATGCTGTAAGAATTGACAGTAAAGAATCTGATATGGGAATTTCACGGTTAGAGGAAATGCTTTTGGGCGGTGTTTCCAAAAGAACCGTCTTTACCGATCCTTCTGCGCTTTGGATTCTCTGCACGGTTCTGTTTACATGAATCAGACCATTGGCTTTTTCAATATCATCCCATTTCAGAGCACACACCTCTCCCAATCGCAGTCCTGTAGAAAGGCACAGATAAATTCCTGCTTTTGAAATATCCATATCGTCACATAAAAAACGCATAAGTCTCGCCTGTTCTGCACGACTCATGATTTCCAAAGACTGCGGTCTGTTCCTAATGGAGATATTTGAAATAGAAGGTACGGGATAAGCATATTGCTTTTCTGCATAGCGAAAAATCTGCTTAATGACCATGAGTATGCTTTGACGGGTTCTATCCGAAACCGGCATTTCACTGATTTTACTTTGTATGTAGCTGTTTGTCATCTGTGTAAATCGATCATCATGAAAATTTTGTTGAATATGACACTGAAAGATTGTTTTATACTTTACAAAGGTTGAATATTTTCTGCTTAATTCTATATAGGCAAGCCACTCCATTGCAAGAGCGCAAAAACTCCCTTCGCGGTCAGGTGTTTTTCTATCAAAAATCCGGCAGATTGGCTCCGTTCTTGCGGCTTCCTCTTTTCCAAGTGTCAGTTTCTCCTTCACTTCATTGTAAGATTTTCCATAAACCGAGCGATAACATTTTTTCCCATCCTCTGACAGGATTTGATATCGCCCTTCCCACCTTCCGTCTGTACGTTTTCTGATGTTGTCACCTCGTCTGGACATATACACTTCTCCCTTCTGACCACTTTTTGACCATAAATATACCATTTATGGGATTTTACGGGACAAAATATTATAAAATTTTACAGGTGGTTGATAAAACAGCTGAAAAAACTTGTATATTGTCTTAGTTTTTAAACGGAGGATCATAAGAAAGGCTTATATTGGAAGACGTTGCGTATTCGCGGCGCGCTCTCAAATGGAATACGTGATTGACCCACATAAATTTGACAAAATGGGTTATGTAAAGTATAATTATTGACGATACATTATTTGCTGAAATCAATATAAGAATCGACTAAAACGTGACCCGTTTCGCAGAATATCCAATTCTGCGAATCGTTTGTGGAAATAGGAGGAGCCAAACGCCGCGATATGCCGTCAAGCACTGTATGCAAGACTGTACACCAATATAATAGCACGCCTGTTTCTGAGGCGGATATGAAAAAGCTGGTGGAGATTGCAAAGGATTACAGTACGGTCAAAAATTACGTGTATCAGCGGTACGGCGGTATCAAAAGCCTGCCGAAGCTCTATCCCGGCTACACGGTGCAGAATGAGATGACGGCGAGCGGTCTGCGGGCGAGCCTCGGGCTGCCGTCTGTCTATTTTTATCTGGCTGTCTTTGATGCGCTTGGAGACATCAAAAAACAGTGGACACAGGCGAAAGACAGGATAGAAAAATGTATTCGCGAAAATGAAAGTCTGACGGCGGCGGATAAGCATTATCTGCGGTTTGTCATGAAGCAGAGCGATTGTCTGGAAGCGATCCTTTTGAAAAAAGAAATGCAGCTGTCCGAGGATTGGGAAAAAACCTTTCAGGAAGTGCGGGCAGGCGTGGAGGAAAATCGTCTCAATCAGTATTTGCGCCGACAGATGCGCAGGCAATTAAAAAAACTGCAGACGGACTCCGCAAACGTTTTCTCCGTGGCGGAGCGGGCTTACCGCTATGACGATCATGGGATTTACCTTGCTGCGAAGGAAAAAAGAAAACGCGTTTTTATTCCTTTGACGGACAATAACCATTATACCAGACAGCTTACCATTCAGCTTTTTCCCGAGGAAGGTAATATCATCATTCATGTACCGGTTGAGATGAAAGTCAGGCAGCATGAAGATTATCACAGGGAGATTGGATTGGCAATGGGGATCCGCACAATGTTTGTGACGGATGAGAACCATATATATGGGGAAAGGTACAGTGAATATCAGTATGCTCTCTCGGAGTATGTCAGGGAGGGCAGTATCAGATACCACAGGAATAAAGATACGAATCCCGGCAGAAAAAAATATATGGCGGGTAGACAGAGACTGGAAGAAGCGCTGCATGCCTATATCAATGCAGAGATCAATCGGATGCTGCGGACAGAAAAGCCGGCTGTGATTTATCTCCCCAAGCTGCCGCAAAGTTCTAAAGCGGGTATCAATAAGAAAATCAACAGTTCTGTCAATCTGTGGCAGAAAGGGTATGTCAGGAGCCGACTGACTCAGAAATGCAGGGAGCAATCCATCTCCCTGGTAGAAGTTTTCGCAAAAGATATCAGCCGCGTGTGCAGTCAGTGCGGCGCAGTCGGAGAGAAAACGGAAGATATTTTTATCTGTAAGACCTGCGGCGCAAAGCTTTCCGAGCGCGAAAATGCAGCGAAAAATGCCTTAAACAGAGGCAGAGAAAGTCAAGGTTCATAAAGGAAGAATCCACAGATAAATGTCGACATGGGCGGCATTTTACCGAAAGGACTGTGAAGGACACCTCATGATATAAAAAAAGGACGGCATTAGAAGCCGGTGAAAGCCGGGTATTGGGTATGCCAAGACCCAGGGAACTCCGGAAACGGAGAAGTACCGGGAGCGAAGCGGGATTTCCGCATTACTCGTGAGAGTAACCAATATACCATATTAAAAAAGAATCAGCAGAGAAATCAGGCGCGTGTTGCGGAAAGGACGGCAATTGGCAGTGGGGCAATATAAGAAAAAGGATATGCTGCAGACAGTAGATACCTTGCTTCGCGCAAACGATGCCGCGGCAAAGACCGCCTCCTCTAATCCGCAGGGCGCATCGGAGGCTCTCGTGCAGTGTCAGGAGTCCGCGATTATGTTGGGGACTGCCATAGAAGCGTATGGCGAAGACTATACCCCACTCGTGCAGATTCTGGAAGATTACTGCGAAAACCTTTATCAGATGAATGAAAGGCTGCTTGACGAGACCTTTCGCCGCAAGACGGCTAAAAAGATTCAGAAGCAGTTGACAAGCTTGCAAAACAGCATGAAATACGAGATGCCTGAGGATAAAAAGGAAGTGGTATTTCTTCCTTATAAGGCATCCATGTGGGATTCTCTCGAGAGCGTCTGGAAGGCGGCGGATGCCGATCCCGACTGCGACGCCTATGTGGTTCCCATTCCTTATTTTGATAAAAATCCCGACGGGAGTTTCAGGGAGGAGCATTACGAAGGAGACTTGTATCCTAAGGATGTGCCGATCACCCGTTACGATGAATATGATCTGGAAGCACACCATCCGGATGTGATTTACATTCATAATCCTTATGACGAGTGCAATCATGTGACCAGCGTGCATCCGTATTTTTATTCCAAGAACTTGAGAAATTTTACAGATAAATTGGTATATATTCCTTATTTTATATTGGGAGAGATCGAGCCGGATGATCAGGCGGCTATAAACGGTATGAAGCATTTTTGCTTTACGCCGGGGACGATTTATGCGGATCGGGTGGTCGTCCAGTCAGAGAAGATGCGGCAGATTTACATCAATGAGTATCTGAAAGCCGCAAAAGAAATGGGGCTGCCCGGTGAGCATGTGGACAGAAGGTTTCTGGAAAAGAAGTTTCTGGGGACAGGCTCTCCGAAGCTCGATAAGGTGCTTAGTACAAAGAAAGAAAACCTGGAGATTCCGACGGAGTGGTTAAAGATCATTGAGAAGGCGGACGGGAGCTGGAAGAAGATTGTTTTTTATAACACCAGTGTGAGCGCGCTTTTACAGCATAGTGAGAAGATGCTGCAAAAGATGGAATCAGTATTTGAGACATTCAAAGAAAATAAGGATGAGGTGGCGCTGCTTTGGAGACCGCACCCGTTGATTCAGGCGACGATCGAGAGTATGAGACCACAGCTGTGGGAGGAGTATCAGAAGATACGAGATAGGTATATAGAAGAAGGCTGGGGGATTTATGATGATTCGGCGGATTTGGACCGGGCGATCGCCATCAGCGATGCGTATTACGGGGATGGAAGTTCTGTGGTGCGGTTGTGCTGGGAAAAGGGAATGCCAGTGATGATGCAGAATGTGAGTTGTTTGTAAAATAAGGTGAGAGAATTTGGGGAATATGAATGATGGGGTGTACATGGAATGATATCGTTTTGATTATTAGCGATTTCGATGGAGTAATGACGGACAACCGGGTGATGGTTGACGAGACCGGAAAAGAAAGCGTGTATGTGAGCCGCGCAGATGGACAGGGTATCAATATCTTGCGTTCGCTGGGAATTGAGTTGGCGATCATATCTACGGACATAAACAATGTTGTACAAAAAAGGGCGGACAAGTTAAAAGTAGAGTGTATTCACGGCGTTGAGGATAAAGCAGAGTGTATGAAAAGATACTGCATGGAAAAAGACGTTCCTCTAAAAAACGTTGCTTATATCGGCAATGACGTTAACGACTATGAGGCGATGCTGCTTGCCGGAATCAAGATCGTGCCGCAGGACGCATATGAGGAAGTAAAAAGTATTGCGGATTATGTGACAGAAGCAAAGGGTGGCTATGGAGTGATAAGAGAGATTGTGGGCATTATAAAACAAAATAAGGAATCCGTTTAGGAGATATATCATGGCAAACAAAGAGATACGGCTGGGTGACTACCTTGTCAATGAACATTCTTTTCCTTATATGATCGCGGAGATAGGGATCAATCATAATGGAGATTTACAGATTGCGAAAAAGTTGATTGACGCCGCGAATGCGTGTCTTTGGAACTGTGTGAAATTTCAAAAACGAGAACCGGACATTGCGGTTCCGGAAGCACAGAAAAATGTGATGCGAGATACGCCGTGGGGAAGGATAACCTATCTGGAATATAAGAAAAAGGTGGAGTTTGGCAAAGAAGAATATGACTACATAGACAGATATTGCAGGGAAAAGCCAATCGCGTGGACGGCTTCGCCGTGGGATATCCCCAGTCTGGAATTTCTGCTGGATTATGATCTGCCTTTTATCAAGATTGCATCGGCGGGAAATGCGGACAGAGATATGATAAAGCTTGCCTGTGAAAGCGGGAAGCCATTGCTGGTCTCAACGGGTATGAGTACGCTGGAAGAAATAGACATAATGGTGGATTTTCTGGAAAAGCATTCAAATGGCGATTATATACTGCTTCATACAAATTCGGCATATCCAACACCTGCTGAGGAAATCAATCTGAGGATGATAAAGACGCTGAGGGAAAGATATCACTGTCTGGTAGGTTACAGCGGGCATGAGCAGGATTTGGAGCCATCTGTTGTGGCAACTGCAGTAGGTGCAAAAGTGATTGAAAGACATGTTACGTTGGATCATAACATGTGGGGAACGGATCAGGCCGCCAGTCTTTCTGTGGCAGCGATGGCAATGCTGCAAGGAAGAATGAAGGAAGTGCTGGTGATGTTGGGAACAGGAGAGAAGACGGTTACGGAAAGAGAAAAGGAAGTGCGAAGGAAGCTGAGGGGAAATGGATGAAGTGTTTTATATGTGGTGGGAATCGTTTCGTGTGTATCCATAAAGGGACAAGGGATATTTCGCAGATCAATGTGATGAAATGTCAGGAATGCGGTATGGTTCAGCTAGACTCCGATGTATATAATACCGCGAAAAATTATGAGGGGGGGGGGCATGCTGAAAGAGGCCTATGCAGCGCTGACAGATCAAGTTACGGATATGTCGTGGAAGACCTGGATACAGGAGACAAAGCCGGATGATGACAGGCGGTATGAAGCTTTGAAAGAGTTATGTGCCGGAAAGAATGTGCTGGAGTTTGGCTGCGGGAACGGTGGGTTTCTCAGAAGGATAAAAATTGCTGCTGCAAATACGGCAGGGATCGAACTGATGAATGAGGCCAGAGATTACCTTTCCAGAGAAGGGATATCTGTATATAAATCTCTGGATGAAATACACGAAACCTATGATGTGGTATGTATGTTTATGGTAATTGAGCATTTAAACCACCCGGATGAAATTTTGAAAAAGATATATGAAGTTTTGAATCCTGAAGGAATTTTTATTTGCGAGACGCCCAATGCAGACGATGCCTTAATTTCTAAATATGATTGCAGGGAATTTCAGGATTTTACTTACTGGAGCGAACATGTAATGTTATTTACATCTGAGACATTGGAGAAGTTGACGTTACGGAATGGTTACCAAACGAGACTGAATACACAGATTCAACGGTATCCTCTGGCAAACCATTTATACTGGCTGGCTAAGGGAAAGCCGGGAGGGCATGTGAAATGGGCGGAATTTAATGAAGAAAAGCTGGTGGATGCTTATGCGGAGAAGTTGATTAGTCAAGGCGTAGCGGACACCTTATGGTATGTTGGGAAAAAAGATTAAAATAGCGAGGGAGAAAAATGCTGGATATCAATTTTTACATGAAGTTTGATGAGGTTCTTAAGCAACTGGAAACAAAAGAAATAGTTGATAAAGACCAACTGTTTGATGCGCTTGAAAAGATTAGAAGCACGGAACCGGTGGTCTATAATATTGAGACGACGAACCGTTGCAATATGCGTTGCAAAATGTGCCCCAGGACCACTATGATGACGCGGAAAATCGAGGATATTGACAGGGAGACATTTTTAAAAGTAGTTGACCAGTTAAAACCGCACGGGGCCGACGAGTGGGAACGGTGGAAGACGTATTGCAAAGAAAAATATGGGATCCGCGAGGAGGATGAGCCCAGCGAGAATCACTTCTTTTTATATATCATTTCCAAAGTAATTCAGTTACATGGATATGGAGACCCGTTGCTTGATAAAAATATGCACGAGTATATCCAGATATTGCATGACAGAGGCTTTTATTCTTATTTTAGCTGTAATCCTGCAAATATCAATCTTGAGTTGACATATAAGATGCTGGATGCGGGGTTGGATTATATCAAATATTCCATCGAGAGCGTGGATGATGCGGTACATAAAACAATCCGCGGAGAACAGAGCAATTTTTCTGAAAGCTATCAGAAAATACAGGAAGTATTGGATTACAAACATAAACATAACCTGCATACAACCGTTGTTATAACAATGCTTGACCTGAACAGGACAAACCAGCAGGAAGATTATGAGAAGCTGATGGCGGCATTTGAAGGTATGGATGTATACATATATTTGAAAAGCGAAGATTGTCAATGGTATCGAAAAGATTTTCATGGGACAAAATCCATTCATTGGTCAGAAATATGCAAGCATCCGTGGATGACAATGACGATTAAGTCCAACGGAGAAGCGACGATGTGTATGGAAGATTTTAATAATGAAATCATTCTGGGAGATGTGCACAATCAATCGCTTAAGGAAATCTGGGATGGTGAGGAATACAGGCAGTTTAGAAGGAATCACATAGAGGTGAAAAAAGGAATCAAGTGTAGCGAACAGTGTGATATGAAGCTGATAGGGGAGCTGCTGTGATAGGGGGAAATGAAAAATGGGTAAATCGCAAGAATTGTATATAAAAGCAAAAAAATTGATTCCAACAGGGACAGAGCTTCTCTCAAAGAGACCGGAAATGTTTCTGCCGGATTTATGGCCTTCCTATTATAAAAAAGCGGAAGGCTGTAGGGTATGGGATTTAGATGATAAAGAGTATATTGATTTTGCTCAGATGGGCGTTGGTTCCTGTACTTTAGGATATGCAGATGCGGATGTAAACGCGGCTGTTCTGGAAGCTGTGAAAAACGGGTCTATGTGTACACTTAATTCCTATGAGGAGGTTGAACTGGCGGAACGATTGATTGCGTTGCATCAACCATGGGCAGCGCGGGCGAGATTTGCAAGGAGCGGCGGCGAAGCTTGTGCAATAGCGGTGAGAATAGCAAGAGCAAAAACCAGAAGAAACAGGGTTGCTTTTTGTGGATATCATGGATGGAGCGATTGGTATATTTCTGCAAATATTGGAGATGAAACACGTTTAGATGAGCAGTTACTGCCGGGATTGAAGCCAACAGGAGTGCCAAGGATGCTTCAGGGGACAAATATCCCTTTTATGTACAATGATCTCGAATCGTTAGAGGATGTAGTGCAAAAGTACCCGGATGATATTGCGGCAATCATTATGGAGCCGAGGAGAGGAGAGGAATTAAAAGAAGGCTTTTTGGAAGGTGTCAGACGCATTGCTGACCGGATTGGAGCAGTATTGATTTTTGATGAGATAACGGCAGGATTCAGGCTGTGTATAGGCGGAATCCATAAGCTGTATGGCGTACAGCCGGATATGGCTGTGTTCGGGAAGGCATTGGGGAACGGATTCCCAATCACGGCCATTATCGGAACAAAAGATGTTATGGGTGCAGCAGAGTCGAGTTTCATTAGTTCGACGTTTTGGACAGAAAGAATTGGTTTTGCTGCCGGTGTTGCGACATTAAAAAAGATGGAAGAAATAAATTCACCGCAAATTTTGATTGATTATGGAGATAAGATCGTTCATGCTTTGACTTCTGCGGCGGAAAAGAACGGATTAAAATTATGTGTTTCGCACATTGCTCCGTTGGCGCATATTGACTGGGATTACGAGAACGGTCTGGCAGTGCAGACCTTATATGCGCAAATCATGCTCGACAGAGGGTATTTGGTGAGCTCGGCAATTTATGCGACAACTGCATATAATGATGAAATTATAGCACGGTTTGCAAAAGATACAGAAGCTGCGTTTGAGATCATTGCAGAAGCGATTAAAGAGGGAACCGTGGAGAAACAGCTGCGTGGTCCTGTGAAACAGTCCGGGTTTGCCAGATTGGTAAAGTAGAGTGTGGAGAAAATGTTTGATCAAAACAAAGATGAAGTAATTGCTATCATACCCGCGCGTTCTGGGTCAAAGGGTATAAAGGATAAAAATATAGTGGATGTATGCGGCTTTCCAATGATTGCATATTCCATTATGGCAGCCCGTATGTGTAGGGAAATCAGCAGGATCATCGTCTCGACGGATTCTGAAAACTATGCGGAAATTGCAAAGCGTTATGGAGCGGAGATTCCGTTTTTGCGTCCAAAGGAAATCTCAGGTTCAGAATCGCAGGATATCGAATACCTGAGTCATGCGCTACGATACTTGGGAGAGACGGAGGGCCAAGTGCCGGAATATCTTGTGCTACTTAGACCGACTACACCAATCAGAGATGTTGAATTGATTCGGGAAGCAATTGGCGTGATAAAAGAAAATGAAATGGCAAGCGCGGTGGTATCTGTTCACTATGCGGGAGAGTGTCCATATAAGTGGATGAAAGTAGGGGGAGAGGGGTACCTGGAAAGTCCATTTCATGGGATGCGTCCAGACGATGTCAATCTTCCGAGGCAGTCGTTTGCCAGATTGCTGATTCCGGATGGATATGTTGATGTATTAAAATCGAAAACTATTTTGGAAGATGGATGTGTGTATGGAAATAGAGCGGTACCATTTTATGTTCCGCAAGAAGTCATTGATATAGATGGCGTGGAAGATTTGAAAGAGGTGCTTTGTACAAATTCAGATGAAATAGATATATATAACGAATTGTGTGTTGAATTTGCTGAGACCTTGTCTGATAAAGAAAGCGAGATGTAAAGGGGAAATGAAGAACTTATTGTGCTGTGATTCGTTTGAAGAATTGCAAATATTAAAGGGAATATGTGGTTCGGATTACGTCATAGCGACAAATAAATATCCGTTCTACAAGGAAATTAGAAATAATGAAGAGCAGGCGATTTTTCTGGAGTCAAGTGAAAGTAATCCATATGAGACAGTATGGGATATTTTGGATCAGATTCATCATGTGATCGATGGCTGTAAAGACATAAAATATTCAAGGCTGTTTCATTTGTCTTATCATATTGAAGGGGGAATGCCTACAAAATTTGTGCAGACAATTATCAATCTGAATTTAATTTCCCGCATTGTAAAAATGCACGGTATTAAGAGCATTTACCTTTTTGATAATAGCGATAATTGGATGATTAATGAAAGTATTTATTTGTATTCGAGGGCATATCATATTGAATGTCATATTATAGATAAAGCCAATGTAAATAGAAGCTGTATAGAAAAAGAATGCTTAAAAACTTTGCAGACAATGGATGCAAAACAGGAGGATATTGAACATGGAGAATTGGGTATAAAAGAAAAAGAAAGATTTGAGAATATCAAGTCAAGGCCAACAAGAATAGTGGCGGGAAATGCAATTGAAAGCTTAGATGTAGGACTCTTGTACTGCATGGCTGTGCCATACAACAAACATGTAGACTGGTGTTTGCGCAGAGTGGAGGCGATAGGACATGAAACAAGGGTGATTTGCTATTACGATACTGAGGATGTACAGAAGTTTAAAGATAAGGGATTGCAAGTGGATTGTCTGGAGGACTATTTCTCAGCAGATGAGTTTGTGAGGGAGTATTCTAAACTTGTACGTGAGAGACGAGACATTTTGAAGGCGTTAGCCTGTGAGTTACATGTAGCATATAAAGGGGTTGAATTATCAGACTATTTGACCCTGAAGATAAGAAATCACTATTTTCGTGAATTGATCGAATACCTATATATAGATATTTGCTCCAAAAAATATTTTAGATACCATAAGTTTTCTTATATACACTTATGGGGTGATACGAACTATTGGGGTACGTGGATCTGTTATGATAATACGCGGGACAATGCGAGTAAACTTTTCAAAATTGATGGGATTAGCTTTATTACCTTTGAATCAAAACAGCCGCATGAGGATATGTTGTCTGCGGTGTTTACACCGAATAAGAAGATGTTTCGATTAGGGCTGTCCGCAGATTATTCAGGAAATATTTTCGAGATTTATGATGTGTTTTTTGGAAAAAAGTATGATTTTTCAATGGTTTTTCCATCACAAAGAAATAAATTCAAAATTGGGTTCTTGCCGACCGGTGTTTTGAGCGGATTTACCACCTATCAATTTTATTATGGCACTTTAATGAGGTTGATAGATAGACTTTTGGAAGAAAAATATGAGGTAATTTTTAAGAATCATCCGTATATGAGCGAGTGCTGGGAAGAAGACGTAAAGTATAAATATAAAGATGAGCGGAGTTTTAAGTTTGTTGATCCGCTTGAACGGATTGATAAGGTGCTGGAAATCTGCGATGTAGTGATTACAGATACGTCCTGTGCGGCTGTTGATGCAGCAATGGCGAAAAAGCCGGTTTTTTGCATTGTTGACGATCAGGGGTATCACCTGATTGGGCAACATGAAAAGGGATTTTCAATCTATCAAAGTATAGATGCGTTGATAAGCGATATGAATCTGGTATTAGATCAAGATAATATCTATAAAGGGATGGTTAAGAAACAGAGTGCATATTTGTCTAAACTGCTGGGGGAGAATAGTATTATCAAAAAAGGGGAGATATATTCTGTTTTACAAAAAAATAATTGAAAATTTTTGGAAGGAGAAGGGAGGCGCATAAGTGAGCGGACGTTATAAATTGCCTAAGTTACTCAATAGTAATTGTGTTAAAAGAGGAGATGAAATATTTTTCTCACCATTTAATCTGAATGCGTTTTGTAAGATCAATATAAAAACCGGGGAAACTGATTTGGTGGAAGGTTTTTCCGGAGAAACTATTGATCAATGTTCGCTCTTCAACAGTATTTGCATGGATGAAAATAAAAAGGCGATTGTGTGTGTCCCTGATAGAGCGAGACGTATATATATATATAATTTAGAGACAAAGATGGAGGAAGTGTTAACAGAGGATGGCAGATCAAGTGCGGGGATTTATTATAATGTGTGCTGCTTGGACAAGTATTGGTATGTATTCCCGTTTCTATCCGAAAAGATGCAGAAGATAGATGTTGAGGAAAGTAGAGTCGTTGCGTCAATAGATATCAGACAGCAATACAAAAAGTTTTCGGGGTATGATTATAAATACTTCTCCTATTCCGGGTGTTATATATTCGATAAGAAAATTTATATGGCTATGCGAGATACGCCAATGATAGCGGAATTTGATACGGGTTCGGAACAGTTTCATTTTTATAAGTTTGATGGTGATAGCCCCATATACCTATGTGTAGTCGGACATATGGGGAGTTTATATATACTGGGGAGTGATGGGAAAATATATGTTTGGGATATAAAAAAACGTGGGATTATAGGAGGGATTAGTTCGTGCTTGTGTGAAGGGGAAGATAGGCGGTATAGATATTCGGCAAGGTATAAGAACTGTATTTATATATTTACATATAATTATTCCGATGAACATATAAAAATTGACCTCGAGACGTGGCAGGCGGAAATAGTGACATTAAAGGGGACGTATGGGATTGAAGATCAGTTGTATTTTATGACTGCGGAAGGAGAATATCTATATTTTATTTCAAGGGAATATGTGATGGTTAGAATTAAT
>DETS01000100.1:23966-32423 GCA_002361735.1 Lachnospiraceae bacterium UBA3282
AATTAATTTGGAAACAAATGAAGTTAGCAGAATGCAACTAAATATAAGCGGAATGAAGCTGGATGATTTTGTTTCTCTACATATGAGAGAGTTGGGTGAGAAAAGAGATACAGTGATATTAGAAGGAGATTATGTGTGGACTTTGGGAAATTATATCACAAGACATTTATGTGCCTCACAACATGGAAAGAGTGATAAAGACAGATGTGGCGATTTGATTTATAAAAAATGCTTCACAGATTTCGATTAGTACGAGGAGAAATTTAATATGAACAATAGCAAGAAGAAGTATGTAGTCTGGGAACAGGTGGGACATGGGAATATGTCAAGGATTATTTTTCCAATCCTACGAACGGCTTTGACAAGGTTTTAATTGCCAGTCTATATTTTGAACAGATACAGCTGCAGTTAAAGGATGAGTTTGGGATTGGAGCGGATAAAACAGAAGTGTATCAGAACCTTAGTAGGAGGAGCGTGAAAGACTCTTTTTATTGGATGAGGGTAGCCACTGAAATGTCTGGTTAACTGCATAGAGTATTTTGTGCAGGAATGCATTTGCAGGTGAAACTGCTGAATGAAGTTAATTTGAACAAGTTGTCGTTATCGATGATTTAAGTTTGAAGAACCTTATGCGGGGAAATCGCATGTACGGTTCTGTGGAGGGCAGTAGGCAAGCCTTTCACTTCACAATTATTAAGAAAGGAGTGTCGAGACCGTCTACTCGGCGATTAAAAATGGCGATAGTATACGCGGCAATGAGTGCAGATATTCTTCATCATGGCCATATCAGATTGTTGGAAGAAGCGCAGAAATATGGCGATGTTATAGTGGGTCTGCATACAGACAAAGTAATCGCGTCATGTTGGCATATACCGATTCTTTCCTATGAAGAAAGATATAGCATTGTATCAAGCATAAGGGGGATTTCGGAAGTGGTTCCCCAGGAGGAACTTGATCAGGTTCCTAATTTGAAAAAATATAAGCCGGATTTCGTGATTCATGGCGATAATTGGAAAAATGATTCGGAGAAACATCTTCGCGAGAAAGTGATTGAGGTATTAAAAGAGTGGGGCGGAAAACTTATTGAAGTAAAGTATACCGAAGGGAACGGCGTTGAGAATATGGATAACGCTTTGAGCAGATTGGGA
Organism: Lachnospiraceae bacterium UBA3282; assembly: GCA_002361735.1. Classification (GTDB taxonomy): domain Bacteria; phylum Bacillota; class Clostridia; order Lachnospirales; family Lachnospiraceae; genus UBA3282. The sequence continues at coordinate 25,115 of DETS01000100.1, forward strand.
ACGACCACTGACTTCAGACGCGGTCAATTGCGTAAATTGTTATCTATTAAAGGGCATGTGAATGTCATGGAAGCGCATAATGGTCTGACCGGGCTTATCGTTGAGAAAACAAAGCACTACAATGAAGATGGGACAATCGATCAGTTTGACGCCATGTGGGTTTCCTCTCTGTGTGACTCCACTTCCAAGGGGAAACCGGATATAGAATTAGTCGATCTGACATCCAGGGTAAATACGATCAACGAGATTATGGAAGTTACTACAAAGCCGATTATTGTCGATGGGGATACGGGAGGGAAGATAGAACATTTTATCTATACCGTGAGAACGTTGGAGCGCCTGGGCGTCTCGGCGATCATTATTGAAGATAAGGTCGGACTAAAGAAGAACTCTTTATTTGGAACGGAGGCAGCTCAGACACAGGATTCTGTTGAACACTTTTGTAAAAAAATTACCTCCGGAAAGAATTCGCAGATAACCTCGGATTTTATGATCATTGCGAGAATAGAGAGCCTTATCCTGAAGCAAGGGATGGAAGATGCGCTGAAACGTGCAGAAGCGTACATAGCCGCGGGCGCAGATGGGATTATGATTCATAGTATTGACAAGACTGGAGAAGAGATAAAGCATTTTTGCAGGAAGTATAATTGTCTGGAAAACAGAGTCCCGCTTGTGGTTGTTCCGACGGCGTATAATCAGATTTACGAGGAAGAACTGTACGAGCTTGGGGTCAATGTATATATTTATGCAAATCACTTGATCCGTGCGGGGTATAAGGCGATGTCGGACACAGCCTCGTCTATTCTTGATCATCATAGAAGTTATGAGTGCAATGATAAGTGCATGAGCATAAGGGAGATTATTAATTTGATCGATCTCCCATAGATAAATGTGAGAGTACATAACAGGAGAGCTTATATGAGAATCAAATAGAAAAATATGATAATGAGACAATAGGGGAATGATTAGTAAGTATGATGACAGGAGTCTTGTTCAGAGGGATTGATAAAGATTGTTGTTGTATGTGGATATGGGATAATGAAGGAGGATATACTGTGATACAAGAAAATACGATAGACGTAAGTGGTTGGAAAAAAATATGGAATTTGAAAGAAGCGGATGAAATACAACTTAACTCAGAGAGTGTAAAGGATGTTTTCATGGAACTGAAACGTTTAGACGGAAATGATACAATCGGAAATGGAATAATGTATGAATCATTTTTAACACAGTATCAAAATTTAAAGAAAGAATGCATGTCTGTGGGTGAGGCTCCGTTGAGAAGTGTTTTTGAAGTGGGATGTGGAAGCGGTCCTTTTCTGATGTTGTTCGAGAATGATAATGTTAAAGTAGGAGGACTGGACTATTCTGAAGTATTAATACGGACTGCAAGAAAAGTTCTTAAGAATCCAATTGAACTATATTGCGATGAAGCAATAGATTTAAAAACAGAATATAAATACGATGCCGTATACTCAAACAGCGCATTTGAGTATTTTCAAGATGAAGAATACGCTTTGCAGGTCTTGGAAAAAATGTTTTGTAAAGCAAATTATTCAATTGCAATTCTTGATGTGCATGATGAAGACTTTAAAGAAGAATATATGGCATATAGAAAATCCATAATTGAAAATTACGAAGAAAAGTATCGCAATTTGTCTAAAAAGTTTTACAGTAAAGTTTTTTTTCTTAAATTTGCAAAAAGACACAAAATGGATATTAAATTTACAGAATGCAAATTAAAGGGATATTGGAATAGTAAATTTGTCTATGACGTTTATATGTTTAAAAATGATTCTATATAGGGGTTATATGTAATTGGTAGTAGGGATGGCTAAGGAGTGGACACTGATGACAGATAGTATCAAGAGGCTTGAAAAAGAATATAGAAAATTTGTAAGCGAGGGTATTGAACTAAATATGGAACGTGGTTGGCCCTGTCGGGAACAGTTGGATCTGTCGATGCCCATGTTGGATCTGGTCACGTCCGATACCGATCTGTGTCTTGAAAATGACTATCGGGGTTATGCGGGGACAGCGGGGATCGCTCCGCTGAAAAAATTGTTCGCGGAAGTGCTGCAGGTTACCGAAGAACAGATCTACATAGGCGGTACCATGAGTACGACCATCATGTATGACCTGATCAATAAGGCTGTGCTTTTTGGATTTGACGGATTCTTGCCGTGGAAGGATTTTCCCGGAAAGGTAAAATTCTTATGTCCTTCTCCGGGCTATGAAAAGCATTTCAATATCTGTAAAACATTTGGGATTGAGATGATACAGATTCCCATGAATGATTCCGGACCAGATATGGATCTGGTGGAAAATCTTGTCAAAAATGACGATTCCATCAAGGGAATCTGGTGTGTACCGCTCTATTCCAATCCCACGGGTATCATCTATTCGGATGAAACGGTCTGTCGCCTTGCACGTATGCAGTCAAAGGCGGCGGATTTCCGGATTATGTGGGATAATGCATACTGTGTACATCACCTTACGGACGAGGAATATCGGATCATAAACATTATTGATGAGTGTGCGAAGTGCGGACATCCCAATCGGGTTTTTGAATTTACGTCTACTTCGAAGATCACTTTTCCCGGCGGAGGGGTCGGCGTCTGCGCTTCCAGCGTTGATAATATCAAATGGTTGACCAGGACAAGCCTTCTACAGTTGAAAAGTGGGGATAAGATTAATCAGCTGCGCCACGCAAAGTTCTTTCCCACGGTGCAGTCTCTGCGGGATCACATGAAAAAACATAGGGATATCATCAAACCGAAGTTTGATCTGGTGGATTTGGTTTTGCATGAGCAGCTTGACGGATGGGATGTGGCGGAATGGATCAATCCGAAAGGAGGATATTTTATCAATCTGAAGTTGTTGAATGGAATGGCGCGCGATGTATGGCAGAAGTGTAAAGATGCAGGCTTGAGTATCACACCTGCCGGCTCGACCTTTCCTTACGGGGAAGACAGGGAGGATGCCTATCTGCGGCTGGCGCCCACCTATCCCAGCATGGAGGAACTGGAACAGGCAATGCAGCTTCTGTGTATTGCCATAAAAATATCATACACGGAAAAACATTAAAATATATACATAACAGAGAGGGAAAAACGGATGGTTGACAAAAGTTATTGTATGAGTTCTTTTCTGGCATTTAGATATGTAGTAGACCCGGATAAGACATTTAAAGAAGGGGTGGAACATGATAATTATATTCCAGTTCCCAATGAAAAACTGATTGCATGTGCAACAGCAAAAGACATAGACTATCAAATTCAAAGTATGTTGGATAAATTGGATTTGTCAAATGCGGCAATTCTTTTGAGCGGCGGTATGGATTCAGCAATCCTTGCTTCCTATATGCCGAAGGGAACGAAGGCATATACGGCGAAATGCTCAGCGGCAGGCGCGATTGACGAAACGCGGAGAGCAAAGAAGTACTGTGACTATTATGGGCTGGAACATGTGGTAGTTGATATTACGTGGGAAGATTATCTGGAAAATATCGACAAACTGATGCTGCGTGACGGATGTCCGGTATTTGCCAACGAGCCTCAAGTCTATAAACTAACCACTGTTATTAAAGAGGCCGGTGCAGAATTGATTATTCTTGGAGATAATGCAGACATGGCTTTTGGCGGAATGGACGGGATGCTGTCGAAAGATTGGGATTACGAGGGCTGGAAGAACAGATATACCTTTGTGAAGCCGGAAAGTGCACTAAAGAATCCAATCGATATGGATATTGTTTATGAGAACTACAAAATAGGCGAAAATGGCGTTGATTTCATGCGCTTTATAGAAGAAATATTTGGATCGAGTTCTTCGGGCGCATATATCAATTCTTTTAAATTGGCTGAAATGAAGTATTTTGACCCGTATGCTTACCTGAAAATGAAGGATCCGCTTGATCTGGCAAGGGTAAGGGCGGGAGAAAGCAAATATCTGTTGAGGGAGTTGTTCAGGATGAAATATCCGGAGTTGCCCGTTCCGGAAAAAATAGCGATGCCCCGCGCGATGAATCAGTGGATGGCAGACTGGACGGGGCCTACACGAGAGGAATTTATACCGCACTGTACAGATGGGATGACAGGGGAACAGAAGTTCCTAGTATATAGCCTGGAAAGGTTCTTGAATTTGATAGAGGAGTAGCCAATGAATAGAAAAGCAATGATTTTAGTCGCAGGAATGGGGACGAGGTTGAAACCACTTACATTACAGAATCATAAGTGTCTTACAGAGGTGAATGGCGTACCCATTCTCGAGAATGCCTTGATGCATCTCAGCATGGAGGGGATTTCTCAGGTCGTTTTGGTGGTGGGATACCTAAAGGAGCAGATAAGGGACAGGATAGGAAGTCATTTTGCTGACATATCTGTCATATATGCTGAGAATACGATTTATGATCAGACAAATACGGTATATTCTTTGAAAAAGGGCTTGGAGGTTCTCACGGATTGCGACGAGTTGTTGCTTCTGGAGGGGGATGTTTTTTTCCGTAGAGAGATTCTGGATGATTTGATAGCTATGGAAGCGTCCAACGCTACCGTTTTGGAGCCGTATAACGATCTGTTGGATGGGACTTTTGCGGAACTGGATGCGCAGGGCTGTGTTGTCGATTGGATGCATAAAAGTATGCGCCCGGAAGACTATGACGTGTCTGATAAATATAAGACAGTCAATATACACAAGTTTTCCAGTGCTTTCATCAAGGACTATCTGTGCCCTGCTATGGAAGAAATCGAGAAAGAACGAGGAATCAAACAGCCGCTTGAGAATGTAATGCAGATATTAGTCCGGAAAAATCCGAGGCTGATCAAAGGACTGGTCCTGAACGGGCAAAAATGGTTTGAAATCGACGATCAGCATGATCTTGAAATCGCTGAAAAAATTTTTTCTAATTAGAAGGTGTTAGATACTTTTTCGTGGATTCCGGTATAACACAATAAAAAGGGTAGGAGGGTCGAGGTGATAATGGACATTGACAGAGAACTGGAGAAATTAATAGAAAAATATAATATAGACAGGCATTATCCCGCCTATAGGGAATCAAAACGTGCATGTGAATTCCTGCATGGATGGATACAGAAACTTGCCGATGAAAAGGAAAAGTTTTTGTTTATCAGTATGGATGAGTATGTGTTGCGGCTGATAAATATATGGGGAAGCAAGGCATCTAACATGAGCGGTCTTTATATAAGCAATGTAAAGGAATTGGAAATACATGAGGAGGAGATTAAAGGGAAAAAGCTGTATGTCGCGGCAATGACAGGAACTATTGAAATACTGCACTGGCTGTGGAGACATGGTTATCATGCCGAATCCGTGTATGACATTCTGGAAAATGAAGGGATTTATGTGCAGATGGAGTTCTACCGCTTTTTTTGCCCAATAAAAGACGCGGAGGAGTTGGATTTGTACTTTCGCTTAGAAGAAAGTTTGGGTCGGAATCCGGATGGATTAACTATGACACTGCTTGAATACCATTATCAAAAAAAGAGATTGGAACATGCTGCGGAAGAAAGAGATAAAAAAAGGATTCGTGAAAAGTTGTTTTTTCTGGCCGTATGTATGAGAAATTTTGTGGAAGTGGAGAGGCTTCTTAATGGGATGAAAAAAGCTGACGATTTCAGGGAGTTCTGGGACGAAGTCTGCGCTTTGTTTCAGTTCATAAAGGAATTCTTGCATACGAGAAGGCAGGAAGACATCGTCGTTTACTGGCTGGATGCGCTTGCGTATAAGGACGCGCATAAAATGGATTACCTGAAGGAGAAAGCAGACCATTCGGTTTTTTTTCATAGAGCGTATACGACGACGCCTTGGACAGTCACGACTTGCATGGCGATGTTCTGCCGGAAGCTTGATGTAGATGACTTGGGGTATCGTGAAAAGCAAATTGGGCCGGATAACAGTGCCCTGTTTCGTGATATCGAGGCACATGGGTATGACATCCATGTTTTGGGCGGTATTTTTGTAGAAATATTTGAGCCGGAAAACTGCGATAATACTATTAGATACTATGATGTCTGTGCTGAGGTATTGTGGAAGATGCTTGCGCATATGACGCGCGATGAGGGAAGAAAATGTGTATATATGCCAAAAGTTTCAATAGAAATACATACGCCTGCATACAGCGTTCGGAAGGATAAGTTTGATAGCGGGAATATCCCCGACCCTCAGTTGGAGGAAGTTGATGCACAGTTGCGGTTTTATGACGGATTACTTGGGGACGGAGTAAAGAGAATCTACATGAGCGATCATGGCTACAGCTGGATGCATACCGTGAACAGACCCCATATAGTGTTTCAGGTATACTGTCCTGAATGGAGTGGAAGGGAAACGGATAAGATATTCAGCCTGCTTGATTTTGATAAGATACTTCATCAGATGATGGAAGGAGAGGAAATAGAAGATTCCCTGTGGGATAGGGAATTTGCACCATTGCAGAGTGTAGATATATATAATAAGGATTTTTTGGCGTATGTCTTTCAGAATAAGTCGGGTGTGGAAGATTATATGGCCTACAAAGGAATGGTCATGAAGGAGAAGTGCTACATTTACTATAAATCGGGAGCGGAAGTGTTGGTTTCACTTTCGGATATGGCGAAAGACATACCTATCGCGCTTCATGCGGATAGATCAGAACGCGAAAGGCAGGAATGTGAAAAGTTTAGAAAAATAGTAGGCGAGTTCCCAAAAGAACTTGAAACGGATGAGAAGTTCAAATATTCAAGGTATATGTCCTTGGCGAGTGAAAACGTAAATAAGACAGTAGAGAAATTGATGAGTCTGTTAAATGATAAATTTGCAGAGTATCCCGACAACAGCATTGCGCTGCGGATGGGCGGAAATCATTCGTATCATTTGTATGCAATGCTGAGTGCGGGAAATAAAAAGAAGATATGCGGAATCATAGATCGGAACGCAGATTGTGTGTGCGGCAGAGCAGGGCTTCCCGTTGTAAGTGATGTAAATGATCTGGAGAACCGGCCGGAAGCGATTGTTTTATCTTCTTATCTGAATCTTAATATGTTAAAGGAAGAAGCGCGGCAGCAGTATGCGTCTTGGGAAGTGATTGACATATATGAATACATGAGAGAGCACGGATATGATCTGAACACAAATTTTTGGTGTGGAATTGATTCGGATTGGGATGTGGGATTTCCAATTTAGCAGGAGGGAATAACATATGAATGGCAAAAAACTAGTGCTGTTTGGAAGCGGGAAAGAGGGGGAAATGTGGGGGAAACGTGTGTGGGGGGGGGGGGGCTGAAAGGGCCCAGGGGGGGTTTTCTTGTTTTGGGGT
>DETS01000037.1:0-14463 GCA_002361735.1 Lachnospiraceae bacterium UBA3282
TAAAGGCGCATGGAACAGTAAATTGTAAACCATGCGTCTTTTTTGCGCCTAAAAGGAGGACTATGAGCGACAACATTCAGACCAACACCATAGGGCGATTAACGCCCTGTTTGCAAAAGAGGATTGATAAGACAACCTATTTAGTCGAGGTACATTTTTCAGCTACAAGTACCCAAAGCGTAAAGGATAAGTTAAAGCGTGTCATTCTCCACGATTTAGAGCATGGGAAACAAGGCAAACCGAGAAAAATTGATGAAAATTGATGAATATGTCCTTGACAAGTAGCAATAGGTGATATAGCGGTTGCCGTTTTCATCGGCAAAGGAATTATCGCAGGGGGTGTCCAAATCCTCGAAAGCAAAGCCGCCGAGGTCACCCAGGATATCGATGACTTTTGTGGGACCTTTGGGAAGGCTGTAAACGTTTAAGTGAACGGTTTCCTCGATGCCGTCGCCGTCGTCCTTGACGATGGTGGCGGCAAGCAGCAGCCCCGGAACCTGCGGGGAGGCGGAGATGGCGGAAAAGCCGTAATCCAGAATCTGCCCCGAAGTGATCTTTTCCTGTCCGATGCCGGTTACCTTGGCATAGCTTCCGGGCGTGATGTTTTCAGGTTTGCCGATGCGACCTTCCGCGTCAATGGGATAGCGGAGGATATTGCCGTCGATGGTATCGCCCGAGTCGCAGCTGTAGCCGTTCTCCGGCACATAGGAGCGGCGTTCCGTGGAGGCAAAGGTGACATAGAGGTATTTATGATCCACGCCAAAACGCTGGGCGACCTGACCGTTTAGACGGCAGCCTTCTATTTCATGACTTGCAGGCGCCTCCAAAGCTGTAAACGTCTGTCCTTTGTCATAACTGACGTAAAGGCTGTGACCGCGCAGGGTATTGCTTTTTCTCGTGGTAACGCCCGCGCTGCCCACAAGCAGGGCGTTTCCGACCTGCGTCACAAAGGTCAGATGATCCTCGGGGAGCGCCCGGCATTTCTGCCAATTTTTCCCGCGATCCGCACTGAGATAGAGCCCTTCCTGCTGGCTGGCAAAATAGAGGGTGTCAGGCGCTTCTTTGTCCACAAAAAGGCGGTCCGCGGTCCCTCTGCCGTTGAGATTCCCGTGAATCAATACGGGGATGCGTTCATAGTAAAACGTCTCTCCGTAGTCTTCGGAAATGGCAAGCACGCCCTTCTTCGGTTTGTTTTCGCCGCAGGCGATATAGAGGACATTCGGACGGTCATCATCCAGGGCGAGCGCGATGGGAAAGGTCTCGCTTAAGTCTTCCGCCGTTACGTGGGAGATGAGACTGATCCACTTCCTTTCCGTAAAATCAAAGCGGTAGGTGCCGCCGATATCCGTCCTGGCATAGAGGACGTCTTTTTGTTTGGGGTGAAATAAAAAGCCTGTCACATAACCGCCTCCCGGGATGGGCAGATTGCGGTAGCGATAAGAAATCTGTTGCATTGTGGAGCCGCCTCCTTTGATTGATTTTAGTTAAGCATACATGGTAACTGGGAAAAGGACAACAGGAAAAATTAGAGATAGTAGTTGTAAAAACCAGTCAGGTCAAGCATAATGAAAGCAAAGACTGACGAACGGCTTTGTACTGCCGGTCAACAGCGGGAAGGTAGAAAACAGGATTCTGATATCGGTCCATGCCTATACGCCCTATCTTTTGGCACTGACAGGTAAACGGAGACAATACACAGGCGTGTACCGAGCTTGCTGCTTATTATACGGCGCGGGCAAGATACTGCGGCATGACGGTCTGCTGGTGGGATAACAACGCCTTTGGCGGAGAAGGCGAGAATTTCGGTCTTTTGGATAGAAAGCAGAATCAGATTCGCTATCCACAGATCGTAGAGCAGATGGTTTATTATAGTAAATAAGAATTGGAAATAAGGATTTTGCAGAACCGATTGCAATCAAACAGCGGCTATGATACAATTTTAATAACTCTAAGCACTTGCAGTATCAATCATACATAATACTTAGTAAAGGAGAAACGAGGATGCGGAAAAGTATCAAAGTCATGGCGGGGATCCGGATCGTGGCGGCAGTGTTGGCGGTAGTACTGTTTAGTTTGCTGACTACCAAAAACATTTATCGGATGGAGGCGTCCGAGGAAGCCAATATTGCGGTGAACGCTCTCTTGCAGCGGGCGCAGAAAGCGGAGGCGGCTCATTATAAATGGTCGATCAATCTTAGCAATGCGCTCTACAGCGGCACGGAATTTACGGGCAGCACAGATCCGACCGGTTGTGTGCTGGGACAGTGGCTGTACGGAGAAGCGGGGACGGAGGATCAGGAGATCCTTGATTTGCGCAGTCAGATGGAACCTCTGCATAAGCAGCTGCATGAGTCGGCGATTTATGTGCTGGAACTCTATGAGAAGGATCCGACAGCAGCACAAAAATATTATCAGGATACCATTACCAGTAATTTAGGCGTTCTCGTGGGACTTTTAGATCAGGTCGTAGAGCGTAGCAGTGCACTCAATGAGATCAGTAAGGCAAATATGGAGAAGACGGTATCTACCATGCACACCGTTACAGGAATCGGACTTTTGCTGACACTGTTTTTCATGTTTAGCCTGATCCTTTATATCATGAAGCGGGTAGTAAAGCCGATTCTGCTCATTACGGAGAAAACGAAGCCGCTGCAGGAAGGGCGCATGAAACTGGATTTAAGCTATCGGGCAAATGATGAGATCGGAGATCTGGCTGAGACATTGCGGCAGTCCATCAATCACATACACCAATATATTGTGGATATCAATCGTATCATGGAAGAACTGTCTGCCGGCAATTTCGATGTTTCCACCTCCGTATCGTATATCGGGGATTTCCATTCCATAGCGGAGTCAATCGAAAGCTTTACAGATTCGCTTTCCGCGGTGATGAAGAATATCCATCGGGTGGAAGATTCGGTATTTGCGCATGCGAGGACGCTTTCAAACGGTTCTCAGTCGCTGGCGCAGGGAGCAACGGAGCAGGCGGCTGCCGTGGAGGAGCTTTCCGCTACGCTTGATGAACTTTCCAAGAGTGCGAAGATCAATATTGAGAAGTCCGCTGAGGTACGGCAAAATGCACATCAGACCGGAGATCAGGTGAATCTGAGCAGCGGGCAGATGGAACTTTTGATCAGCGCGATGGCGGATATCAGCAGGACCTCCGAACAGATTGAGAATATTATTTCCACGATCGAGAGTATCGCTTTTCAGACCAATATTCTGGCGCTCAACGCTTCCGTGGAGGCGAGCCGTGCGGGAGAGGCCGGAAAAGGCTTTGCTGTGGTAGCGAATGAAGTGCGTAATCTGGCGGCGAAATCCGATCAGGCGGCTAAGGCGACGAAAGAACTGATCGAAAATTCCGTGCGGGCAACGACGAAGGGCAGTGCGATCGTGCAGGAGGTTTCCGAGACGCTTCATAAGACGCTCGCCCTTGTTACTCAGTCAAACAGTGCAATCGACGAGATTACGGACGCGGTACAGGAAGAAGCGGAGGCAGTATCACAGGTAGCCGAGGGAATCAGTCAGATCGCGAATGTGGTACAGACGAACAGCGCCAACAGCGAGGAATCTGCCGCAGTCAGCGCAGAGCTGTTTGAGCAGGTGAATCAGATGAAAACGCAGACCAACACTTTCAGGCTGAAATAGAGTAATATTCTACCAGTTTTTCATAGTCGGATATGCCGTAATCTGAGAAGCGAAAGCCTCGGGCATATCCGACTGTCTTGTAATACCATTCCAGAGTGGCTGCCATGTATGGGACAGAGACATGAGCCAGCTTCCCAATCTGAACCAAAATCGACAGTCCATATTCAAAATCAGCAACGAAATACCGCGATTGAAAATCGGGGACATATTTTCCGTTTGCTTCCAGCATGGGAGTCTTAAGCCCTTGAAACCCCGGGATTGAAGATATTTTTTTCGTCAGTTTTTCCGGGGTGTCGCTTTCATAATGCTCTTTCAGGGATTTGACATGGGACAGATCAAATTCTGTTAAGGCGTGGCAGATTGATTGCACTTCGTCGTCACATTCAAATAAAAGTCTCGACGTCTTATCATCCCAATCTTCATAAAACAGAGGGACAGAATCGTAAGTGACACCGTTTTCGTAATCCTGAAACAGGGTCCGCAGTCTTGTCGTATGCAAAATAGGGTTAGAAGGGGTGAGTGTCAGATTTAAGTAGCAGGGCAGCGCATGGCAGGAAATCCCAAGCAGATCGCCGATCAGCGCACTGCAGAGAGCTGTCTTTTCCTGCGGCATGGCGGAGACATATAATTCTTTCCGGTAGCCAACTGCCTGTACGGTGCGGCCATATTCCACAAGACGCGCTACGCTGGGAACCCGCTGCAGTCCAAACAGAACCGCCCCCTGCTTAAGACATTTTTGGAAGGCACACTCCCCTCCTCCGGTACCGGGAATCAGCCCAATCAGCGTTCCTTTATGGAGAAAGGGCAGTATTTTGCCTGCGATTTCTGACATGCAGTAAGAAGGCAGGGTAACCAGGATGAGGTCCGCATTTTTGAAGGCAGTTTCCTCGTCGGAGACAGCTTGGTGGATGTCTCCCTCATAAAGAAGCTCCCCCCTTTCGTTGACAATAGACAAATGCTGTTGAAAACGATCAGGTTTTGAGGTATAGATGATGACAGAATGTCCTTTTTGCGCACAGTGTACGGCAAGTTGTGTGCCGATGTTTCCGCCGCCGGCTATGGTTATATTCATATTCCTATTGTGCACTGCATATGCGTCGCACAACAGGAATAAGATACAGCGGTCAGATCCAAAACTTATCTTTGGGAGTTTGCAGATCTATTTCCGTAAGCTCGGAATGTTCCAGCATCTTATAGATGTGTGCGGCAAAATTGATGTCATGTATGGAGACACCGATGTTATATGCCAGTATCCTTTCTTTGTTGTCAGTCCGTCCCGGGGCTTCTCCGTTGACGACGGCAGAAACCTCGGCGAACTGCTTGTATTCGTTAAAATGCTTAAAGTGACAAATGTGATTGCGGTCATCAGCATATATTTTATCGAAAAACAGATCGCAATTCGTAAAGCCGCGCGTGTGAATGGGAACGACAAGCACGCCTTCCCCGAAGCAGTCGTCGGAGCAGATATCATCCGGCAGGTAGGTGGCGGCGGATATCACGACATCGCTGCCCTTCACCAGTGCTTCATAATTGTCAACATACTCAAAATGAAGCTGTTGATAGGCTGCAAACCGCTCCGCAAACAGCACTTCCTGCTGCTTGTGTTTCAGCAGTTTGATGCGGAGCGGTCTGTTCGGCAGCATCTCTGCCAGGACAAGCAGTGTTGATCTCGCGGTATTTCCCAGCCCAAGTATCCCGATGGTGTCATAATCATCCTTTGCGAACAGCATGATGGAATGCGTGGCAACAGCGCCGGTCCGCATGGCAGTGATCCAATTTGCGTCCATGAGAGCCATAAAATCCCCGTTATCGGCGTTCATAAGGAGAAGCTGGCTGTCAAGGCTGGGCTGCCGCCCGGGATATCGAGTGACGATTTTTACCCCCCCCCGTGAATAAGAAGACGCATTTTCGATGATGCAGGGCATCACGTTGCAGAATACGCCGTCGGCGGGTTTCAAGCTGGTTTTGGGCGGTAAGATAGCCTGATATTTGTCCCGAATCATTTCTTCTGCCCACTGATAGCATAAGGCGGGCGAAATATTCAGTTTTTTAATATCTTCAAAAGTGATGATTTTCATTTGGAGCCTCCGTGTGATTGCGCTAACGTTTCTTTCAGCGCCGTGAGCAGACGATCGTTGTCTTCTTCATTTCTGACCGCCAGCCTGATAAACTGCCTGTTTTCCCCGGAAAGATTCAGCTTGGGAGTCAAATCTTTGATCAAAAGATCATAGTTAAGAAGCAGGTGTTCCATCAATGCCTCGGATGTCATGCCATTGGTGATTTCGCACATGATGTAGTTTGCCTGTGATGGGAGCGGACAAAGTCCCGGTATAGCGGAAAGCCCGTTGAAAAAGCGTGTTCTTTCTGCCCGTATCCGTTTGAGTGCCACCTTGTAGTCGTTCTTATATTTTTCCTCAATCTGCATATAAAATTCAGCAAAAGAATTGATATTCCAGATGGCGATACTTTTTTTGATCTGCGCAATCTTTGCTTCATCAGCAGAAACCATGATACCGAGCCGCAGCCCGGGAACGCCGTATGATTTCGAGATGCTTTTAACAATGATCAACTTCGGGTAGCGGGAGAGTACGGCTTCGTCGATCAGCGTAGTGTCGTCGTCTCCTGTCTCAGCAAAATCACAGAAACTCTCGTCTAAAATGATCGATATGTTTTTCTCCCGGCTCCAATCAAGGAGACGGAAGATGTCCTCTTTGCCAATGTAATTGCCGGAAGGATTATCGGGATTGATCAGGATGAGCTGATCAATCGGCTTATCGTTAAAATAATCAATCAGTTCTTTGCTGCCATAGCGGTAATCCGGGGCACTTGCATGAAACACAATGGTCTTTTCCTCTGCATAGCGGTTTGGGTATTCTTCAAAGGTGGGACGGATAACGCCTATCGTGCCGCGCTCGTTATCCATCAGAGCCTTGATCAGTTCGGCGGCGCCGTTTCCCACAACAATATGGTCCTGTCGAACCCCAAAATTTTTCGCGGCAAGCAATGCGTTTACATTGGCGCCGGAAGGGTACTGTGTCAACAGAGTTTCCAGATTGGACTTGATTTCATCCATAAGTTTCTGCGGTGGGAAATAGGGGTTTACCAAATAGCAGAAATCTTTGATTTTCGGATATCTCCAAAAGCCGCCGTACCTCGCGTGCAGCAGTTCCAGTTTTTTCTTTTGATCGGGGTGGAACATGGAGGAAGCGATATCCCAATCCTGCAGATCGTCGATCTCATACCAGAGCTGTCCGGTCAGACGTTTTGCCTTGATTTCAGGATCGTCCAGCATGGTGATCACACGCAGCACCTGTTCATAGTAATCATTGTTTCCAAGCGCCATGGAATACGCTTCCAGAAAGGGCACATAGTGGGTTTCGGAAAAGTGGCGGCTGAATTTATAAATGTTTACTGTTTTGTAGTAATGAGGAATATCTTCAAACTTAAATTTCTTGCCGGGGATAAATTCCTTGATCGTGTCGTCTTCATCGAGTTTGACGACGGTCCCATCCATCCAGCTTTCATATTTATCCACTAAGGCAAGCGTCTCCCTGGAATCGTTCACCAGAGTGTCCAGCAGGGAATCCTCAAAAATAAGATCGGATTCCAACAGTATGGTTGCGTCTTCCGTCAATTCCTGCTTTGCGAGGTAGAGGGAATAAATATTGTTTGTTTTATCATATATTTCATTGGTGATAAAATGAATGGGTGTGGAGATGGACAGGGTGTTGATGTAATCTTTCAGAAGATCGCCTTTGTAACCGACCACGATTACAATCCTGTTCAGCTGCAGGCGCTCGAGCTGGCGCAGCATCCTTTCAATCAGAGTGACACCGTTCACTTTTATCATACATTTTGTGTTGTTGGCAGTCAGGTCCTTTAATCGTTTGCCCATTCCTGCCGCGAGAATAACAGCCTGCATTTTCAGTTCTCCTTTGCGATGGTTTCATTTTGGGCGGATTCCTTCCCGGAAATCTTTGCCTGTATGCTTTTTATCATGTAGTCAGCGCCAGTTTCTGCGGCACTTCCCAGATGATAAAGATATTCGTGGGCAAGTGCTTCTATCTTCTCCGCGTATTCTGCGCGATGGCCGATCAGAAAATCGACACTTTCCGCAGTCTGTTCCAAGTGTTTTGGATCCAGACGCATTCCCAGCTTGTCCCGTAACAGGATATTTAGCGGTACGGTAGCTATCTTCTGATATTCCGGGTTCATCACCTTCATGGGTGTGTCGATAAACAAGATGGGTCTTCGCGTGGTAAAAGCGTATTCCCAACTGATTCCGGACCAATCAGTGATCAGCAGATCCGCCTCCATAATGGGATTGTTGGAGGAGAAGTCTGTCTGGATCGTGATGGTGTCGGATTCGTATTTCTGTTTTAAGATTTCCATGTATTCGCTTTTTAAGCGGACTTCCTGCGGATGGGGGCGCACGATAATATCATATTCCCGATTTTTCAGGGCATCCAAAAGTTCTTCCAGGCAGCTGTCCACGATGTTGTGCTCCTGCCAGGAGGGTGCGATTAAAATCTTTTTTCGTTCGTTTTCGTGATGAGGCCGGGAATCGAAGGCAGCTCTTGTCTCATCCAAAAGAGGATATCCTATTTTTAGCAGTTTTTTGGGTGCCAGACCATATAAGGCTTCGGTTTCCCGGGTTTCCGATTCATGGTGTGGACCGGCACAAAAAATAGTGTCGAAATGATCCATGCAGCCTTTTCGCATACCCATATTGTTACTGCCGATTCCGTGCTGAACAAAGATGTACTCTATGTCGTCCCTCACATAGCTTCGCTTGATATGAAAATTATTGAGATCCGGCATGGTCATGACAACAAGGTCGGCGTCCATTTTCATCATCAGGGTAATCAGTCTGTTTTCTCCAATATAATAGGCTCTGATTTGATTGTTTTCCTTTTCCATGGTAAAGATATTGTCATTGGGATCGCTTGTGATATAGTGAATCGTAATATTGGTATGTTCCAGCAGATATTCAATATATCCTTTGAAGTACTTATAAAAACCATTGCTTTCCGAGTAGAAAACAAGGTGTTTGTTCAGCACGGAGAAAAAACGCTTATAATCTCTGCGCTCGCGTTTTTTGTTTTCAGAGAAAAAGCCATCACGTTTCTGCTTGCCAACATGCTGTATTTCGTTTAAAGCTTCACGGCTTTTCTCCAGCTTCTCATAATCCACATACTTTCGCGGTTTGATGATCGCGTTGAGGATGTATAGTTGAAGGACTGCCATCAGATTACTGCAGATCCAGTAGAAAGCGGTTCCGATGGGTACAAACCAGCCCAGATACAAAGACAGTCCGACGGAAAACGCCATTGTGCCGTATTTATTGTATTTGGATTGTTCCGACTGCAAGACATTGCTCGCATTCTGAGCGATACACAAGACCCATGAGGAAAGACCGGCTACGATGGGCGACCAGAGCAGGCTGATGCCGGTTTCATCGGGGACGGAGCCCAGATCAATGGGACCAAACGACATATCGATGGCAGGGTTTTCAATCCCGGCTCGGATGACGCCGACTACGCCCATGAGCAGAATCAGTTGTATGATGAGAGGCAGGGTGGATGCCAGAGGATGATAGTGCTTCTCCTTAAAAAGCTTAGCCTGTTCTTCGGCAATGATGTCTTTTTGACCATAGTATTTTACCTTGAGCATGTTGATGTCGGGCTGCATTTTGATCATGGTGATGGAATTCATGTAAGTCCACAGCGAGACAGGAAGCAAGACAAGCTTACTGATAAAGGTAAATATTAGGATAGCCAGTCCGTAATTGTGACAGACGGCATAGCAGCCGTTCATGATCCATGACAAAAAATGGTATAAATATGTCATCTGACTGTGTTCCCTCCTGCAATAATGGTATCGAATAGACGTTCCGGCAAATGACCAATTGCGACTATTTTATCATATTTTACCTTTTTTTACAACCGATTATGTGGTAAGATAATGAGAAATGCGGAATGCGCAGAGGGAAGAAATGGGGCGGAGGCAGACATGTCCTTTCAGATGATCCATATGGAAATCGCATACAGACTTTTACAATATTTCCCGCAGGTGAAACATCCTGCGGAATTTATTCTGGGTTCCGTGGCACCGGACGCTGTGCATATGGTGCCGGATGCCGTACGGTTGGCGGCTGACTTTGATGTGACCGAAAAAATACGGTCTCATTTATTTGAGGGCTGCGGACCGTGGGGAGATACGCAGGATTACGAGCTGTGGGAGCGGAATATCGGCGCCTTTTTTGAAACAAATGTGGCAGTGGAGGCAGATCCTGTTCGCAGAGATTTTATGTTTGGCATCTTTGTACACTGCCTGACGGATTACTGGAACGATCTTAAGATTTGGCGAAAGGCGCAGAGTATGTATCTGCCGTCGATACCGTTAGAGGCATTTAAGGATGCGTTTTATCGAGAGTATCGGAGCATCGATTGGTGGCTGTATCAGAACAGTGAGCATACGGCAAAGATCTGCGCGCTGCTTGCGGATGCGGCGCTTTTTTCCATAGAGGGGCTGGTGAACGGGGAAAAATTGGCAAACCTGAAAAAATACCTGCTTACCGTACAGTACAACACGGAACTGGTTGACATAACTCGGAATCGGTTCTTTACAGCGGAGAGGATCGAGGATTTTATGGCGTTTGTGGTGGATGCTTTTGAAAAGCAATTGCGCAATGTGTAAAATGATGGTAAGATATACGCGAAGACAATGGCGGTGTACAGACAGCGAAGGTAAGGCGGCAGGATGGGAAGCGGCGCTGCATGAAGGATAGGGAGAAGCATATGAAAAAGAGCGGATACGAAAGAAAAATCAGAAACAGGGTCGGCGGATTGGTGACCCTTCTTTTATTGACTGTTTTGGTCATGGTTTGCGGCAGCAAGGCGCAGGCGGCGGGCAGACCGGTTTCGATCAACTGTCAGATCGCGGGCGGAAACGTGAACTGCACGCTGACGGCATCAAGTGTCCCTTCCAGTGACGATGGGAAATATTACATTTTTGCGGACGAGGTATATCAGGATGGTCCGGTGGGGCGGATCGTGGCAAGCGTTGATGCGGGTACGTCCGTGACGGCGGTATTTCCTTTACATTATAATACGGCGGAGTCAAACTTAAGCTGTAAGTTCATCGCAGCAGTGAAGCGGGGCGGCCAGATGATGCAGGTCAGTGACGAGCGCTACATCACAAACCCCGAAGCGAACGCCGCTTATACGACGGGGCGCATGACCCGCGGCATCAAGGGCATCCTGCCCGAGGTTGCCGCGATCAACAGCGGGGAGCTGAAAGACCTCGGGATTCAACAGGTGGTCTACAATATGTACTTAAACGAAATCTGCGCGGCACCCGGTGAAGGGGGAACCCTTCCTTTTGACTATAATGGTCAAACTTATTATTTCAGCAACGGCCGCATTACGCACTATGACCAGATGATCAAAGGATTTAACCAACAGGGGATGCAGGTGACGATGGTGCTCCTAAACGGAGAAGCGAGCGCGGGATCGCAGGATCTGATCCATCCCAATGCCAGAGGAGCGGAGTGTCCCAGCTATGCTTTGAATGTCGAGGAGGCGGGCGGCGTCAATCATCTGAAAGCGGTGTGCGCTTTTTTGGGACAGCGCTATTCGGGGAAGACGGGTAACGGGCAGATCGATAACTGGATCCTGGGCAATGAAGTCAATGCCAGAACATCCTGGTGGTACATGGATTCCGCGAATCTGGATGTGAATGTGAGCGCTTATGTGAAGGCATTCCGCATCTTTTATAACGAGTTAAAGGCGATGAATGCCAATGTCTGGGTTTATAACTCCATCGATCAGGAATGGGGGAGAAAGTCGAATCCGGGAAGCTTTCTGGCAAAGGATTATCTGGATCAGTTTAATTACTATATCAACCGCGAGGGGAATATTGACTGGGGGCTTTCCTATCATCCCTATAACTCCCCGCTTTACGATCCTTATGCCTGGAACGGTCCGGCAGTCTGGGTGAAACAGGGACTTTCCACGCCGTATATTACCATGCAGAATATTGATATCCTCATCGATTATATGCACCAGGCGAAGTTTTTGAATCCGGCGGGGCAGGTGCGCAGCATCTCACTGGCGGAGATTGGTTATACTTCCTATTTCGGGACGGAGAATCAGGAGGCGTCGGTGGCCTACGGGTATCTGAAAGCGGCGAGTCTCCCGGATGTGGACGCGTTCATGCTGTTCCGTTTTAAGGATGACGCGCACGAGATGGAGAGCAAACTGAATTTGGGGATTACAAATTTAGACGGCAGCCACAAGCCTGCCTATAATATCTATAAGAATCTCGGCACCGCGAATGCGGGAGCCGCCAAGGCGCGCGCCTCGGAGATCATCGGCATGGACATCGACCAGATGATCAGCCAGAACATTATCTGGACCAGAGGCGGCGACGGCGTGGTGCAGTGATTTTTGGTAGTTTGTTCAGATATCTAACTCAGGCGGGACGTCCGGTTCATGAGGAACCGGCGCCCCGTTTTTTTTGCGTTGACGCACGCATTCTGTCAGCAGATACTCTATCTGGCCATTCACAGATCGAAAATCATCTTCCGCCCAGGCAGCGATGGCATCATAGAGTTTGGCTGACAGGCGCAGCGGCACCTGTTTCTTGGTGTTGTCCGCCATTTAGTAGAGGCTGCCGGAATTGACAATGGGCTGGGCGTCCCGATTACCGCACAGTACCACCAGCAGATTGGATACCATGGCTGCTTTCCGTTCCTCATCCAGTGTGACGACCTCTTTCTCGGAAAGGCGGTCAAGCGCCATTTCCACCATGCCGACCGCGCCGTCCACGATCATCTTGCGGGCGTCAATGATGGCCGATGCCTGCTGTCTCTGGAGCATGACGGCTGCGATCTCGGGCGCGTAGGCCAGATAAGTGATCCGCGCTTCAATGACCTCAAGGCCTGCCTTTTCCACCTTGCTCTGAATCTCCCGGCGGATCCGCTCCGCCACGATATCGCTGGAACCTCTCAGGCTCCCCTCGTCCGCCTGCCCGTCTCCGGTGGTGTCGATGTTTTCCGCCACATCGTAAGGGTAGAGACGCACGATGTTTCGCAGCGCGCTGTCACACTGCAGGGAGAGATATTCCTTATAATTGTCCACGTTGAATACGGCTTTGGCGGTGTCCGTCACCCGCCACATCACGGCGATGCTGATCTCGATGGGGTTTCCCAGACAGTCATTGATCTTTTGACGGCTGTTGCTTAAGGTCATGATCTTTAAGGAAATCTTTTTGCTGCCGCCTGCGTTCACCTGTACGCCTGTCTGACTGCCGGCAGTGATTTGGAGAAGACCGCCTGCGCCTGCCGCACCGTCCACATCGCCGCTTTGCTTCAGCTTGGTAGCCGCCGCGGGATTCAAGGCGCTGCAGAAGGGGTTGACCCAGTAGAAGCCGTCTTCCTTTAAGGTGCCGATGTACTTACCAAAGAGTGTCAAAACCAGTGCTTCCTGCGGTTCCAGTACCTTGAGGCCGCAAAACAGGATCCAGCCGGTCAAAAAATAGAGGATACCGATCACAAAGAGGGCGATTCCAAACGGGCTGTGCGGTCCGTTCTCATTTAAGCCCGTGATACCGCCGATGATCATGGCGGCGATCGCCGCCAGATAAAGCAGGATTCCCAAAAGGAGCATCCCCATACCGTTCTTGCTTTTGTTTAAGATTTTTTCTTCCACCATTTGTTCTGTCATAGTTTCCTCCATTCCGAAGCTGCCGGTCAAAACGACTCGGTGGTCAGCTATGTTTATTGTTGATGTGTTTATGATATCAAAATGATATCATAATGTCAAGCGGACATTTTAAGAATCCGGAATGAATGTCATGTGACAGATGATTTATTTTTGTGCGCAAAAAAACGGCACGAATTTGGTGCTCGTGCCGTTTGGATCAGGTATTTGTAAAATGATAGGTATGTGTGGAAGCAATTTACAACTGTTTCCCGGTCAAAAGTTCGTAGCCCTGCAGATACTTGTCGATGGTTTTCTGCACAATGTCATCGGGCAGCTTCCAGTCGTGCCCCTCATTGGCTTTGAGCCAGTCTCTGGCAAACTGCTTGTCAAAGGAGGGCTGACTGTGTCCCGGCTCATACCCTTCCGCGGGCCAGAAGCGGGAACTGTCGGGGGTGAGCATTTCATCGCCGAGGACGATATTGCCGTTTTCGTCCAGGCCGAACTCAAATTTTGTGTCCGCAATGATGATGCCGCGGGTCAGTGCGTATTCCGCGCATTTTTTATAGAGGGCAATGGTGTAGTCCCTGAGCTTTTCGGCATATTCCGCGCCCTTTCCGGGGTAACGCTTTTCCAGATAATCGACGCTCTGCGCAAAGGAGATGTTCTCGTCGTGATCGCCGATCTCCGCCTTGGTGGAGGGGGTGTAGATGGGCTCGGGCAGTTTGTCTGATTCTTTCAGACCTGCGGGCAGCGTGATGCCGCAGACCGTGCCGTCCTTTTGATAACTCGCCCAGCCGCTGCCGGTGATGTAGCCGCGGACGATGCACTCAATAGGGAGCATGTCTAATTTCTTACAGAGCATACTGTTGCCGTCAAATTTCTCCTGTCTGAAAAACTCGGGCATATCCTTCACATCCACGGAAATCATGTGGTTGGGCAGGATATCGCTTGTCATATCGAACCAGAATTTTGACATCTGTGTCAGAACTGTCCCCTTTTTTGTTACCTGATTCTTTAAGATTACGTCAAAGCAGCTGATGCGGTCGGTTGCGACCATGATCAGGCTGTCGCCGTTGTCGTAGATTTCGCGTACTTTTCCTTCTTTGAT
>DETS01000037.1:14759-15019 GCA_002361735.1 Lachnospiraceae bacterium UBA3282
CTTTTCCTTCTTTGATGGGTTTTAGTGCAGTCATGGTATCCTCCGTTCCTTTGCGGTCAAGTGATTTTTGCGGAACTGTCCGCTGTTCACAGAGCAGAAAAGACCGCAACGTATACTTTAGATTATACACATATGGCGAGGGTTGACAAGAGCATTGATCGCTGCGGTTAAAAAAATCTTGTAAAACCTGCTCCGTTTCAGTATAATTTTAGGTATATGGGTGTATGAAAGAACAGAAAAGAGAAGGAGAGAAAAAATGG
>DETS01000030.1 GCA_002361735.1 Lachnospiraceae bacterium UBA3282
CTACAATAAACTTACGCTATCGGCGGCGAATTGCACATTGAAAACCTCGTCGGGATATGGTACAGTGAATGGTGTAAAATGCAGCGGCAAAACAGGAAGATGAGGATAACAAGATGGAACAGTACAAGCAGGAATTTATCGGTTTTATGGTGGACAGCCAGGTGCTCAAATTCGGTGATTTCACCTTAAAAAGTGGAAGAAAGTCGCCCTTTTTCATGAATGCGGGCGCCTATGTGACGGGAGCGCAGCTAAAAAAGCTGGGCGAATACTATGCGAGAGCGATTCACGACAGGTACGGGTTGGATTTCGACGTGCTGTTTGGTCCTGCCTATAAGGGGATTCCGTTGTCGGTAGCCACGGTGATGGCGATCAGCGAACTTTACGGAAAGGAAGTCCGTTACTGCTCCAACCGAAAAGAAGTGAAGGATCATGGAGACACGGGGATTCTGTTAGGCTCTAAATTGAAAGACGGCGACCGGGTGGTGATCATTGAGGATGTGACGACCTCCGGGAAGTCGATCGAGGAGACCTTCCCTATTATCAGGGCGCAGGCGGACGTGACGATACAGGGACTGATGGTGTCTCTAAACCGCATGGAGAAGGGGCTTTCGAGTGATAAGAGCGCGCTGGAGGAAATCAAAGAGAAGTACGGATTTGAGACCGGGGCTATCGTAACCATGGAGGAAGTGGTCGAGTGTCTGTATAATAAGCCCTACGGCGGCACTGTCTATATCGATGATGGCTTAAAGGCGGCGATAGACGCTTACTACGAGACATATGGGGCAAAATAAATGATGTTGAAGGGAGCTGAAAAAGGGAATGGAAGAAAGGACTTATAAGATCATGGGCGGTGCAGGCGCCTTAAACCTTGCGTTCGGTGTAGTGGTCATGGTGGTAGGAATCGCCGGAGGCGTTCTTTTGGTCATTAGCGGCGCGAAACTTCTGGCAGGGAGAAACAAGATATTATTCTAAGAAAATGGGAGGTGTTTTCGCGAGTACGGAAATACCTTCTTTCGTTTATTGGTGGTACAGACACTCGGGGAAAACAGACAGGAGCGTAAAACACAGGTTTGCGTGTCAGTGGGCAGAGGGAAGGATTATGTGGAAAAAAAGTTTCATGTTTACCAGCAAGGAGCACAGCCGCAAGGGGATTATGGCAACCATTTTGGGTGTGATTTCTTTGATGTCTTTAGTTTACATAACTTGGTATAGTTACAAGAATGCGGGGAAGGTTCCGTTACAGTATGGAGCAGTGGCATTTTTGACAATGATCTTTGCCTTTGTGGGTATCGTGCTGGGCGTGCTCTCGAAATCAGACCGGGATAAGTTTTATTTTTTCAGCTATTTGGGCATTGTATTAAATGTATTGGTGCTGGCGGCGCTCAGTGTATTCCTGTATGCGGGGGCATATGCCTGAAATGTATTGGAATGGAGGACGGATTGAAAAATCACGCTGATGCGCTGATTTTTCAATCGCGAGTTTGTGTCGGAGCCACAAACTCGGAATCGCAGAGCCAAATTTGAAATTTGGCTCGCGTACTCCGCAAAAAACGCTCCGATTCGGAGGAAATGATGAAACAGGAAGAAGTGATCGAGGAGCGATATGGGCTTGCCCTGGCGCGGATCAAGGAGATACCGGATGAGTCAATTTGCGGGGAGGCTTATCGGGATTATTTTATGCGGATGGCAGAGTTTGTTCTGCTGATGGACCGAACTTATGAACTGGTGAGAAACGGAGAACTGCGCCGTATGAGCCTGGAGGCGCTGGGAGAGCACAATCGTTTGCTCTATGCGGATATTCTGCCTGCGCATTATGGAGAAAGCTATGCGAATCCGGCGTATGCAGTAAACCGACTGGGGGAGTCAATTGGAAAATGTCTGTCTTTTTTAGATACGGAGCTTCGGGCAATGATTCCGGCAGCATATGAGCAGAACCGTATTTCGATGACGATTCGGGCGGAACTTTTGCTGGAGGTTTACCAGTTTTTTATCTGCGCAGCCCAGGAGCAGAGCGACCCTGACGCAGAGGAACTGCGGCAGATCCTGTATTGGTATGTGAGCGATTATTACGAGGCGGAATTTGAGGAAAAGAGCCTGACGCTTCTGGATGCAGACAGAGATTTTGCCCGTCGGATCCTTATGGAGAGCAATCTGACGGACCTGCGCTATCTCTATTATTTCGGGGAATATATCACGGAGAACGAGCTGAAAACGGCAGCATATCTGAATGAAATGCCCGCAGACAAGATTAATTTGATGGCGGATACTTACACGGAAGGCTATCGGATCGGTTTTGAGGTGACGAACAAGGATATCTCCATTAAGGAAACCGTGGCAATCCGCTATTTTCTGGGCTTTGAGCGGGTCATTCGACAGGCGGTATTGAATTTTGACCGAATCGGTCTACAGTCAACCTTCTGTCGGGCGGGGGTCAATATTTTTCAGGGCAGGAGCGTGAATAAAAACGGATATTACGGCGCGAATCCCAATAAGCAGTACGATTATGACCACAGAGAGGATATGGCGCTTTTTCTGGACGGTGCGCTTGCCGAACGGAAAATAGAGGCGGTGCGAAGTGTGTTCGAGCGGCATAAGGAGCTGGCGGCGCTTTACGGCGGTCCCGCGGTGGTGGAGAGCTTCGGGGAAGAGCCTTTCGTGCCGGAGAATAAAGAGGCGGCCTGTCATCTGAATGAAAAACAACAGAAATTGTCCGTTTCCAATGCGGGAAAGATTGCCGATATTCAGAATGAGTATATCAAGGGGGAGGAGCACAGCTTTACGATCATTGCCTTTCCCGTGCCGCAGATTGGGGAGCGGTACGAGGCAATATTTGATGATGTGGTGCGCATCAATACGCTGGATTACATGCTTTACCGGGATATTCAGCAAAAGATCATCGATGTGCTGGATCAGGGGTTGACCGTTATAGTCAAGGGAACGAACGGCAATGAGACGGACATGAAAGTGCAGCTTCATAAGCTGGATGATCCGAAAACCCAGACCAATTTTGAAAACTGTGTGGCGGACGTCAATATCCCGTTGGGCGAGGTGTTTACATCGCCCAGACTGACCGGCACGGAGGGGCTTTTACACGTGCCGCGGGTGTTCTTAAACGAGTTGGAGTATCGGAATCTGCGCCTTTCTTTTGCGGATGGTTTTGTGACGGATTACAGCTGCGGCAATTTTGCGACAGAGGAGGATAACCGCAGATATATCAGAGACAATGTACTGCATCATCATGAGAGGCTCCCGCTTGGGGAGTTCGCGATCGGTACGAACACGACGGCGTTTGCGGTGGCGAGAAAATACGGAATTGAGGATAAACTGCCGATTTTGATTGCGGAGAAGACCGGACCGCACTTCGCATTGGGGGATACCTGCTATTCCCATGAGGAAGAAGTAAAAAGCTATAACCCCGACGGCAAGGAAATCGTAGCAAAGGAGAATGAAGTGTCGGTTTTACGTGACAGGGATGTCAGCAAGGCATATTTCCAGTGCCATACGGACATTACGATTCCTTATGACGAGTTGGGGGAGCTTTCCGTGTTGACTGAGACGGGTGAGAAGCATGTGATTATCCAAAACGGTCAATTTGTGCTGTCGGGGTGCGAGGAGTTAAATCGGGCGCTGAAAGGATAAAAGGGTGATAATTTGTCTGTTCAACTCTTGCGTGATGATAGAAAATCTAGTATACTATACTCTATGAAAGTTTGTTTATCCACAAGATGTTGTGGTAATGGAGGACAGAACGAAAAATCACGCTGATGCGCTGATTTTTCGTTTGTCACATAAAACGTTCCGGCAGGGAGGTAACAAATATGGCACAGGTAGGCATTGTGATGGGCAGCGATTCTGATTTGCCCGTTATGGCGAAGGCGGCGGATATTTTGGAGGAGCTGGGCATTTCCTATGAAATGACGATTATCTCCGCGCACAGAGAGCCGGATGTGTTTTTTGAGTATGCAAAGGGCGCGGAAGCGAAGGGCCTTAAGGTAATTATTGCCGGCGCGGGTAAGGCAGCGCATCTGCCGGGCATGTGCGCCGCGATTTTTCCGCTTCCGGTAATCGGCGTCCCCATGAAGACGTCCGATCTTGGCGGGGTGGATTCCCTTTATTCCATTGTGCAGATGCCCTCGGGGATTCCGGTGGCGACGGTGGCCATAAACGGCGGACAGAATGCGGGGATTCTGGCGGCGAAAATCTTAGCCGTTTCTGATGCGGCGCTTTTGGAAAGATTAAAGAAGTATGCCGAGGGGTTAAAGGAGAGCGTGCAGGAGAAGGATGCGAAATTGAAGGAAGTCGGATACAAAACGTATCTTAAGGCGTAGAGAAAATTGCGAAACTCATTTATGTTGTTGAAGTTGCGCACAATAAATCTATGGTTGTGATGAGTTTCGCAAGTGTCCAAAATGGCAGAATAATAAAGGAGATAAGTATGGATTATAAGACAGCGGGCGTGGATATCGAGGCAGGCTACCGTTCGGTAGAGCTGATGAAGCAGTATGTGAAGGGGACGATGAGACCGGAGGTATTGGGCGGGATCGGCGGCTTTTCGGGTGCCTTTTCTCTGGAGAAGATCAAGAACATGGAAAAGCCGGTGCTTCTCTCGGGCACGGACGGCGTGGGCACGAAGATTCAGCTGGCGTACCTGATGGATAAACATGATACGGTGGGTATCGACTGTGTGGCGATGTGTGTCAACGATGTGGTCTGCGCAGGAGCGGAGCCGTTGTTTTTCTTAGATTACATAGCCTGCGGCAAAAACTATCCGGAAAAGATCGCGGCAATCGTAAAGGGCGTTGCCGAGGGCTGTAAGCAGGCAGGCGCGGCGCTGGTCGGCGGCGAGACGGCGGAACATCCGGGACTGATGCCGGAGGAGGAATACGATCTGGCAGGCTTTGCGGTGGGCGTTGCCGAGGAGAAAGATCTGATCACGGGGGCGGATGTGAAGCCGGGTGATGTATTGGTTGGCATCGGTTCTTCGGGAGTGCACAGCAACGGTTTTTCTCTGATCAGAAAAGTGTTCAACGTAAGCAAAGAAACACTTTCCGTACATTATGATGAACTTGGCACGACGTTGGGTGAGACCCTGCTTACCCCGACCAGAATTTATGTAAAGGCATTGCAGGCAGTAAAGGGAGCGGGCGTTGCCATCAAAGGCTGCAGCCATATCACGGGCGGCGGTTTCTACGAGAATATACCGAGAATGCTCCCGGAGGGCATTTCGGCGAAGGTGCAGAAGGGCAGCTTCGAGATTCCGCCCATCTTTGCGCTGATGCGGAAAACAGGTAATTTAGAAGAAAAGATGATGTACAACACTTACAACATGGGGCTTGGCATGGTGCTGGCAGTGGCTGCGGCGGATGCGGACCGCACCGTCTCGGCGCTTAAGAGTGCGGGAGAGAAGGCGTGGATCGTGGGCGAGGCTGTGGCAGGCGGGCATGAGGTGCTGTTCGGGTAAGATTTCACAAGAAAGGTTTACATAACACGAAACCCAGCAAAAACTTCTCAGAGGAGAATCAGGGCAAAACGAGGCAGAAAGAAGGGCGGGGAGTTACGACTGGAGAAAGGTTAAAAAATGCTCAAGATAGTGGTATGTGTGTCGGGAGGCGGCACGAACTTACAGGCGATCATAGACGGCATCGCACAGGGTTCTGTTTTTCATACGGAAATTGTGCGGGTCATTTGCAATAATCCCGGCGCGGGCGCCTTGGAGAGGGCAAAGACAGCGGGAATCGAGGGCGTGTGTGTATCCCCGAAGGATTATGGGGATCGGGATGCGTTTGAGGCGGCGCTTGTCCGCGCGGTGGAGGAAGCAGATCCCGATTTAGTCGTGCTGGCGGGCTTTTTGGTAAAAGTGCCGGTGGAGTTGATTAGAAAGTATGAGAATCGCATCATCAATATTCATCCTTCGCTGATTCCGTCCTTCTGCGGAACGGGCTATTACGGGCTGCGGGTACACGAGGCGGCGCTGGCACGCGGCGTAAAGATCACGGGTGCCACGGTGCACTTTGTGGATGAGGGGATGGACACCGGTCCGATCATCATGCAGAAGGCAGTGGAGGTGCATGATGACGATACGCCAAAGACATTACAAAAAAGGGTGATGGAGGAAGCCGAGTGGGTGATCCTGCCCTGGTGCATCAATCTCATCGCGGCGGGTCAGGTAAAGATCGAGAACGGACGGGTATCGGTCACAGAGTGAAAAGAAGTGCTTGGGAGGAATGAGGTCTCATGAAAATTTTAATTGTAGGAAGCGGCGGCAGGGAGCACGCAATCGCGGCGGCGGTGGCGAAAAGCCCGAAGGCGGATAAAATCTACTGTGCGCCCGGCAACGCGGGAATCGGGCAAATCGCGGAGTGCGTGCCTATCGGCGCCATGGAGTTTGATAAACTGGTGGCGTTCGCCAAGGAAAAGGAAATCGACCTGACCATCGTGGGCATGGACGATCCGCTGGTGGGCGGTCTGGTGGACGAGATGGAGGCGGCGGGGCTGCGTGTGTTCGGACCGCGGAAAAATGCGGCGATCCTGGAGGGCAGCAAAGCGTTCTCCAAGGATTTAATGAAAAAATACAACATTCCCACGGCAGCCTACGAGAATTTTGACGACCCGCAGAAGGCGCTTGCTTATCTGGAAACGGCGAAAATGCCTGTGGTATTAAAGGCGGACGGTCTGGCGCTTGGTAAGGGCGTGCTGATCTGCGAGACACTTGAGGAGGCAAGGGAAGGCGTCCGTACCATCATGGAGGATAAAAAGTTTGGCGCGGCGGGCAACCGCATGGTGATCGAGGAGTTTATGACGGGGCGCGAAGTCTCTGTCCTTTCCTTTGTAGACGGGAAGACCATAAAGATCATGTCTTCCGCACAGGATCACAAGCGGGCGCAGGATGGCGACCAGGGGCTCAATACCGGCGGCATGGGCACGTTTTCGCCCAGTCCTTTCTATACGGACGAAGTGGACGCCTTTTGCCGTAAATACATATATCAGGCGACTGTGGACGCGATGGCGGCGGAAGGAAGACCCTTCAAGGGCGTGATTTTCTTCGGACTGATGCTGACAAAAGACGGTCCGAAGGTGCTTGAGTACAACGCCCGTTTTGGCGATCCCGAGGCGCAGGTGGTGCTGCCCCGTATGAAAAACGATATGATTGACGTGGCGGAAGCCTGTATCGACGGAACACTTGACCAAGTAGATCTCGTCTTTGAGGACAATGCGGCGGTGTGCGTGGTCCTGGCGTCGGAAGGATATCCGGTTTCTTATGAAAAAGGGTTTGAGATTACAGGGCTTAGCAGCTTTGACGGGAAGGACGGATATTACTGTTTCCACGCGGGAACGGCATTAAAAGACGGTAAGATCGTCACAAACGGCGGCAGAGTGCTCGGGGTCACGGCAAAAGGCGCGACGTTGCAGGAAGCGCGGGCGAATGCCTACGCAGCTGCAGAGTGGGTGCATTTTGACCGACAGTATATGCGACATGATATCGGTAAGGCAATCGATGAGGCGTAGGCGCCTTAAGGCGCAGCGATAAAAATCTGCAAAATTTTTAAGATCCATCATACGTGGACCATGGAAAGGGGTGTAACGTTGTGAGCAGAGAAGAACGAATCGAGATGCTCAAGAAAGAATTTAGCGAGGTCAATACCTACAACAGACCTACCTACTGTTCCGAATGCGGGGGCGTCATGGTTTTTAAAGGTCTGGGGGAATACCAGTGCGAGAAGTGCGGATTTGTAGATTATGACGATTATGGAAAGGCGCGCAATTATGTGGAGAAACATGCGGGAGCTAACGCGGCGGAGGTTGGAAAGGCTACCGGAGTATCGCAAAAATCCATAAGGGATATGCTCAAGGAGGGAAAGCTTGAGATTGCGAAAAATTCCGTCATTTTCTTAAAATGTGAGATTTGCGGCGCGTTAATCAACAGCGGCAGATATTGTTCCAAGTGTGAGACGGCATATCACAGGGACAAGGAGGAGATGGCAAGAAAGGCAAGACATCATGGGGATACCTTCGGTTTCAGCACAGAACGCCGCAAAGGAGAGGATGGCGCGAAGCGCTTTACAAGGGACGAGTAGACAGCACAGAAATGGAGATGACATGAAGATACGAAAGAATGAGTTGAGATGCGTAAAAAGAGGACGGGGGATTGTTCTTTTGGCGGCGGCGCTGCTTTTACTGTGGGGAAATCCCATTGTAAGCAGGGCGGAGGCAAAGGGTGTCGTTATACCCAATTCCGTCAATATCAGAAAGACACCTGAGCAGGGGAGCGAAGTGATCGGCAGCTCCACCGTAGGAAAAGAAATCGACATCAGAGGGCAGGTGGAATCCGGCGGGATTCTCTGGTATCAGGTGTATATCAACGCTGACACCATGGGGTATGTGCGGGCTGATATGATCGAGAAGAAAGGTGACGGGACGATTCCCACGGTCACTGTGGCGGCTGAGAACAATGGTTCACAGTCTGAGACGCAGCCGACTGACGAAGGCGGAGAGAACGGACCGGAGACACCATCTCAGCCGACCGTTTCGGAAGGGGGCGCACAGGTGGAGGCACAGGAAGCAATGGATTCTCAGTATGCGACCACCAAGGTGCAGGCAAAGGTCAGACCGGACCCCTCCACATCTAATCCTCATGTGGATTCCCTGACACCCGGCACGCAGGTGGTGGTGAGCGGGAAATCAGAGGGCAGCGACAGCAAAACCTGGTATTACGTCACCTTCACCGGATCGAACGGTTCGGAAAGGACAGGCTATATCCGCTCCGATCTGTTGGAGCTGGGTGAGATGCTGCCGATGGAAGCTCCTCCGGAGGAAGCGCCGGTGGAGGAACCGACAGAGCCCGCGGAGCCGCAGGTACGCAATGATTATGAACTAAAGATCGAGACGGATTCCGAGGGAGTGGCAACCTGGTATCTTTATAATAACATCAAAGGGGAGAAGGAACCGCTGTTGCCGCTTCTGGATTCCATGTCTTCACAATCGGTGGACGATGAAAAGGAAACGGGAGCCCTTGTAAAACAGCGCATCGTGATTGTGGTGCTGGCGGTGCTGCTGGTTGTACTTGCGGTTGCGGTGGTTGTGCTTGCCTTCAAACTTCGTGACACCTACTATGAAGATGATGACGAGGATGATGACGAGGAAGACGAACGCAGGACAGCAAGACGAGAGAGCACGGAGAGAGACGAGCGCAGGGCAGCAAGGCGGGAGAACGGCGGCAGAGAACAGGCTGCCGGGCGCGAGGAAAGAGCCGCAAGACGAAGAACGGCAGGCGCGGAAGGAGAGCCCCGCAGACGGGAAGGACAGGGCAGAGGAACCGACAGACCGGAGAGCAGACGCCATGAGCGCGAAGTGAGCTATGAGGAGGATGCCTCTGCAGGGGCGGTGAAACCCGCGTCCAGACGAAAGACAAAGAATTTCCTTTTGGATGACGATGAATTTGAGTTTGAGTTTTTGAATATGGACGATAAGGATTTGAAATAAAACAGGTTTATTTCCCCGAAAGAAGTGTATGCTTGTAGTGTAGTAAATGCCTGCGGCTGTAGTAAATGCCTACGGCTGTAGTAAATGCCTACGGCATTAACTACAAGAGAATCTTCGATTCTCTGCAATGCGGCATGAGCAAAAAATATGGGAAAGGAATGAAGACTGATGCAGCCACAATTTACGGATAAGGCAAAGGCGGCGCTGGTTCTTGCGGAACGGGCAGCCAGAAGCCTGCGGCAGAGTTATGTGGGGAGCGAGCACATCTTGCTCGGGCTTCTGCGGGAGAATACGGGTGTTGCGGCCACGGTTCTTTTGAATAACGGCGTGGATGTCGTGCAGTTAAAGGAAATGATAAAAGATCTGATCGTGCCGGAGACCTCGGTGCTGATTGCGGAACGGGATGGTTATTCCCCCAGAGCACAGGCAATCTTGGAGGAGGCACACAGGCAGGCAGACCGATTCCGCAGCGAGCGGACAGGGACGGAGCATATTTTGCTGGCGCTTTTAAAGGAAGGCGAAAATGTGGCGGTCAGGCTGCTCAACACCATGGGCATTTCCATTCAGAAGCTATACGTGGATGTGCTGGTAGCCATGGGCGAGGACGGCGGTCTTTATAAGGAGGACCTGGGCAGAAAGCAGAATAAAA
Source organism: Lachnospiraceae bacterium UBA3282 (assembly GCA_002361735.1). Classification (GTDB taxonomy): domain Bacteria; phylum Bacillota; class Clostridia; order Lachnospirales; family Lachnospiraceae; genus UBA3282. The sequence continues at coordinate 10,130 of DETS01000030.1, forward strand.
AGAAAGGTTCGACTTCTACTCTGGATCATTACAGCAGAGATTTGACGGCGCTTGCCAGGGAAGGAAAACTCGATCCCGTGATCGGCAGGGAGGAGGAAATCACACGAGTGGTGCAGATCCTTTCCCGCCGCACGAAGAACAATCCCTGTCTGGTGGGAGAACCGGGCGTCGGTAAGACTGCTGTGGTGGAAGGGCTGGCGGCAAGAATCGTGACGGGAGATGTTCCATTCACCGTACAAAATAAAAGACTTTTGACTTTAGACCTCTCAGGCATGGTGGCAGGCAGCAAATACCGCGGCGAGTTCGAGGAGCGGATCAAAAAGGTGATCAAAGAAGTGATCGAGGACGGTAATATCATCCTCTTTTTGGATGAGATGCACACCATCATCGGCGCGGGCGGCGCGGAGGGAGCAATCGATGCTTCTAACATCTTAAAGCCGTCTCTGGCAAGAGGGGAGATTCAGCTGATCGGTGCAACTACTATCGTGGAATACCGCAAATATGTGGAGCGGGACGCGGCTCTGGAGAGAAGGTTCCACCCGGTGACGGTGGAAGAACCTACAATCGCGGAGACGGAAAACATTCTGCGCGGTATCGCACATAAGTATGAGGAACATCATCGGGTTACCATTACGCCCGAAGCGATCAGTGCGGCGGTGGCGCTTTCCGCACGTTATATCAATGACAGAAATCTGCCGGATAAGGCGATCGATCTGATTGACGAAGCATCGGCGGCAGTGCGGCTGCATGTGACAAAGCAGCCGGATAAGTTACAGGAAATTTCGGAGGCAATCGACAAGATCGACCTGCAGATTGAGCGCTCGATCCGCATGGAAGCCTTTACACAGGCGGCGGAATTAAAGAAAGAGCAGGAGAGTCTGATCAAGAAATATGAGCGCATGGTAAAGCGTTTGGAGCAGGAGGAACAAAACCGCGCTTATATTGTGGGAGAAAACGAAATCGCCGAGGTGGTTGCCCTGTGGACAAAAATCCCGGTAAAGAAACTGGCGGAGAAGGAGAGCGAGAGGCTCTTAAAATTGGAATCCATCCTGCATAAGCGGGTGATTGGGCAGGAGGAAGCCGTGGTTGCCGTGGCGAAGGCCATGCGGCGCGGCAGAGTGGGATTGCAGGATCCCAATCGACCGATTGGGTCATTCCTGTTTTTGGGACCTACGGGCGTAGGAAAGACGGAACTTTCCAAGGCTTTGGCAGAAGCCATGTTCGGTTCTGAAAATGCTCTGATCCGCGTGGATATGTCCGAGTATATGGAAGGACATTCCGTATCAAAGATGATCGGTTCGCCTCCGGGCTATGTGGGTTTTGAGGAGGGAGGACAGCTCTCGGAGAAGGTGCGCAGGAATCCCTATTCGGTGGTGCTTTTTGATGAGATCGAAAAGGCGCACCCCGATGTATTCAATGTCCTTTTGCAGGTGCTTGACGACGGACATATCACCGATTCCAAGGGGCGGAAGGTAAGTTTTAAAAATACCATTCTCATCATGACTTCAAATGCCGGGGCGCAGCGCATCATTGATCCGAAAAATCTGGGCTTTGGCGCGGCGGAGACGGAAAAGCAGAGCTATGATAAGATGAAAGATAAGGTGATGGAGGAGGTAAAACGCCTTTTTAAGCCGGAGTTCATCAACAGGATCGACGAGATCATGGTTTTCCATCCGTTGAATCGCGAGAATATGAAGGCAATCGTCACTCTGCTTGCCAAGAATCTTGCAAAGCGTTGTAAGGAGCAGATGAATATTGAGCTGACCATTGGCGCGTCGGTGAAAGAGTATCTGATTGAGAAGCACATGGATGTCAAGATGGGAGCAAGACCGATGAAGCGGGCAATCCAGTCGGAAATCGAGGATGCGCTTGCGGAGGAGATTCTTGCCGGACGGGTAAAAAGCGGCGATTGGGTAGCTGTCGGCATGAAGAATAAGAAGATAACCTTTACGGTTAAGACCGCGAAGGTTTGAGATACAGATGACACTAGGAACAATGGAACGAAGGAGGAAGATTGAAAAATCACACTGATGTGCTGATTTTTCAATCACGAGTTTGCATCGGAGCAGCAAACTCGGAATCGCAGTCGAGAATTTGAAATTCTCGACGCGTGCCTGCGCAAGAGCTTCGGCATAGGAGGAGAAAGCAATGTCTGTAGTAGAAGAATTACTGCGCGCGGAAAGTGACGGAACGATCAGCTTTGGCAATCATGCGCTGGCTGCTAAGGCGAAACGGGAGGATTACGAGCATGGCGGTAACCTGTACAAGGTGAAGACATTTAAGGAGCTGACCAAGCTTGAAAAGAACGGGATGTTTGCCTACGAGTCGGAGCCGGGTACCAGTGTAAACAGCTTTAATGAGACAGAGGACGGCGTCACCTTTACGGTAGAGGGTGATGAGGACGCGCAGATTACCGTAGGGCTTTTGGAAGATACCGCATACACGGTGTATGTCAATGGCACAAGTGTGGGAGAGATGAAGACGAACTTAAGCGGTAAGCTGAGCATCAGTGTAGAGCTTGCAAATGCGGGAGAGGTGGAAGTCAGGATCGTGAAATAGACGATCGGAGATTGGACGGGACTTTTTAGCTGACATGTGCGTCACATTCGGCTGAGAAGTCCCTTTCCCGGTTTTATGGGAAACGGTATAGAGGGAAAGATGGCAAAAGGAAAAGCGACGATATTTTACTGTCAAAATTGTGGTCATGAGTCCGCGAAGTGGTTGGGTCAGTGTCCCGGCTGCAAAGAGTGGAATACCATGGTGGAGGAGCCTGTTCAGAAAAAGAGCGGCGGCAGGCACAGCGCCGACATCCTCCCGGGACAACGTATGGCAGAACCGGTGAACCTGGCAGCAGTCGATTTGACGGAGAACGCGCGTATGTCCACGCATATCGGAGAACTTGACCGGGTGCTGGGCGGTGGGCTGGTTCCGGGATCACTGACACTGGTCGGCGGCGATCCGGGCATCGGGAAATCGACTCTGCTCCTACAGGTGTGCAGGCATATGGCGGCGGATGGGAAGAAAATCCTTTACATCTCAGGGGAAGAATCTTTACAGCAGATTAAGCTTCGGGCGAATCGGATCGGGGATTTTTCAGAGCAGATGCTGCTTTTGTGCGAGACCAGTCTGGAGACGGTGGAACAGACTTTACGAAAACAGATGCCTGCGGTGGCGGTGATCGATTCCATCCAGACCATGTATCACGAGGAGATTTCTTCTGCACCCGGCAGTGTCTCTCAGGTGCGGGAGTCTACGAGTGTGCTTCTGCAGCTTGCCAAGGGGCTTGGTATCTCTGTTTTTATCGTAGGGCATGTGACGAAGGAGGGCACCGTGGCAGGGCCGAGGGTGTTAGAGCACATGGTGGATACGGTGCTGTATTTTGAGGGGGACAGACACGCTTCCTACCGCATTTTGCGCGGGGTGAAAAATCGTTTCGGTTCCACCAATGAGATCGGCGTCTTCGAGATGCGGGAGGAGGGGCTGGCGGAAGTAAAAAATGCTTCCGAATTTATGCTCAGCGGAAAGCCTGAGGGGGCGAGCGGCTCCGTGGTTTCCTGTTCTATGGAAGGCACCAGGCCCATCCTTTTGGAAATTCAGGCGCTGGTCTGCCACAGCAATTTCGGTATTCCCAGGAGACAGGCGACGGGCATGGATCTAAACCGTTTAAATCTGCTGATGGCAGTTTTGGAAAAGCGGCTGAATCTGCAGATGGGGGATTGTGACGCCTATGTGAATCTGGCAGGCGGGATGCGGATCGCGGAGCCGGCGATCGACCTCGGTGTAGCGATGGCGGCTGCTTCCAGTTTTAAAAATCGAGCCATTGATGACAAGACCATCGTTTTTGGAGAGATTGGCTTGAGCGGCGAGGTGCGCGGTGTCTCACAGGCTGCCCAGAGGGTGGCGGAGGCGGCTAAGCTTGGTTTTACGACCTGCATTCTGCCACAGGTCAATCTGGATCAGAGTAAGGCGCAGTCAGGGATTAGATTGATCGGCGTGAGGACGGTGCGCGAAGCCATTGACTTGATTTAGAACCTTTTCTATGGTACGATAAGCGCAGATTGCCAAGGATTACAGCGTCTGTGATTGCAATATGATAAGCGCAGATTCGGCAATCTGTGATAAAAGTGAAAAAATCTGACAAAGGAGTCAGTATGGATAAGAGAAAGCGCGGCTTCCGGGGAAGCATACCGCTTCTGATCGTAGAGATCGTTGTATTGATTCTCTCCATCGGCATGATGTATGTGGTCATTGTAATGACCAGGGAAGTCAATCATAAGAATATTGACCGGGAACTGCTCCATATCAATGAGGAACTGCTCAGACGGGAGCCGACGAAAGTGGAGCCTGCGGATGACGAGGTCAAACAAGAGAAGAAAGGCTGCCGCAACATCGCTCTCTTTGGGGTGGATGCCCGGGACGGAGAACTGGGCAAGGGCACGAGGAGCGACACCATCATGATTGCCAGCATTGACCAGGACACGCAGGAAATCAAGCTTGTTTCCGTATTTCGTGATACTTACTTAAATTTGGGAAATGATTCTTACAATAAATGCAATACGGCCTACGCGCAGGGAGGACCGGAGCAGGCGATCAATATGCTCAATCGCAATCTGGATCTGGAGCTTACGGACTATGCTACCGTCGGTTTTTCAGGGCTGATCGATGCGGTGGATGCGCTCGGCGGCATCGAGATGGAAATCACGGATTCAGAAATCTCCCATTTGAACAATTATCAACTCTGTATGGCGGAGGAGTTAAAAGTAGATTACACGCCGGTTACACAGACTGGCAGGCAGCTCTTAAACGGGATGCAGGCGACAGCCTATTGTCGGATCCGTTACACGAAGGGGGACGATTTCAGACGGGCGGAACGGCAGAGGGCGGTGCTCTCGGCGATGATGGAGAAAGCGCGGAGTGCTTCTCTTTTGGAATTGACTAATCTAGTCAATGCAGTGCTGCCCCAAGTTGAGACCTCTCTGGATTCCAATGAGATCTTAAGTGTGCTGGGGAGCGTTGCCGGTTACCGCGTGACGGCAAGCGACGGATTCCCTTTTGAGGGCGCCAGAGCGGGCGCCAATGTGGGCAGCAAGGGAAGCTGTGTGATACCAATAGATTTGGAGGAGAATGTAAGGCAGCTTCATCAGGTGCTCTATCCGGCGGAAAGCTACACGCCTTCGCGCGAGGTGCAGCGCATAAACGACGAGATCAAGGAGCAGACTCAGGAATTTTTACAGTAAAGGATGGAAAAAATCGTTTTATGAGAAAACTGTTGGTTTATCTGAAAGATTATAAGAAAGAGACCGTTCTGGCGCCTCTTTTTAAGATGCTGGAAGCAACGTTTGAGCTCTTTGTGCCGTTTGTGATGGCAAATATCATTGACTATGGGATAGGAGGGGCGGACGACGGCGCGGTGCTTCGATCGGGAGCGATCCTGGTCGCGCTGGGGCTGATCGGGCTGCTTTGTTCCATTACAGCCCAGTATTTTGCGGCAAAGGCGGCGGTGGGCTTTTCTACGAAATTGAAACATGCTCTCTTTGACCATATCCAGAGTCTTTCCTTTACGGAAATCGATACGTTGGGGACTTCTACGCTGATTACGCGTATGACGTCTGATGTCAATCAGGTGCAGAACGGTGTCAACATGGTGCTGCGCTTATTTCTGCGGTCTCCCTTTATCGTGTTCGGCGCAATGATCATGGCATTTCTCATCGATGTGAAGGCGGCGCTCATCTTTGTGGTGACGATACCGCTTCTCGCTGTGGTGGTTTTTGGAATCATGATGATCACCATGCCGCTTTACAAAAAGGTACAGGCAGGGCTTGATGCGGTGCTGCTTACGACCAGGGAGAACCTCACGGGCGCGCGTGTGATTCGTGCTTTTCATAAGGAGGCGGAGGAGACGGAGCGTTTCGAGGAGAAGAACGTTGCGCTCACCAATTTACAGCTCTTTGTGGGAAAATTATCTGCATTGACTAATCCGGTCACATATATTATTGTCAATGTGGCTACAATCGTTTTGCTCTATACGGGGGCTGTCCGCGTGGATGAGGCAATCATTTCTCAGGGGCAGGTGGTGGCTTTGGTCAACTATATGTCCCAAATCCTGGTGGAGCTGGTGAAGCTTGCCAATCTCATTATTTTAATCACCAAGGCGCTTGCCTGCGCAAATCGCATTGAGGGTATCCTGGAGGTAACGTCTTCCATGCAGTGGGGGGAGATGGCAGCAACGCCAGAGATAGCAGAAGGTATAGCTGCTTCGGTGGAGGACGGAGAGGCGGTTCGGGAAGCGGACAGGATGGCAGCGGTGGTACAGAATGGGAATACGGCGCCTGCCGTGGAATTTGACCACGTGCATCTGGCTTACGAGGGGGCGGGCGGGGAATCTCTCTCCGATATTCATATCACGGTAAAGAAGGGGCAGACTGTGGGTGTGATCGGCGGTACGGGTTCCGGAAAATCTTCTCTGGTCAATATGATCCCCCGCTTTTATGATGCGACGAAAGGGACGGTCCGCATAGACGGCAGGGATGTGAAGACCTACGGTATGGAGGAATTGAGGGAAAAGGTAGGCATTGTATTACAGCGTCCCGTGCTCTTTCGGGGAACGATTCGAGAAAATCTTCTCTGGGGCAGAGGGGATGCAAGTGACGAGGAGTTATGGGAAGCACTTTCCAGAGCACAGGCGAAGGAATTTGTGGAAGCCAAAGAGGGCGGCTTGGATGCGTTCGTAGCACAGGAGGGACGCAATCTTTCCGGCGGGCAGAGGCAACGACTCACCATTGCCAGGGCATTGGTAGGAAATCCTGAGATCTTGATTCTGGACGACAGCGCTTCGGCGCTCGACTATGCGACGGAGGCGGCGCTTCGCACGGCAATCAGGGAACTGCCGAAAGAGACCACAGTCTTTATCGTGTCTCAGCGCGCTTCTTCTATCCGTCATGCGGATCAGATCATCGTGTTGGAGGACGGCGAGACGGCAGGGCTGGGAACGCATGAGGAACTGCTGGCGGGGTGTGAGGTCTATCAGGAGATCTACTACTCACAGTTCCCGAAAGAGTAGATGCTCGTGAAGATTGACATTTCTACCGCAGGCACGCTTGCGCTACCTTCCGCTCGCAGCGGTACATAATATGCCAAAATACGGCATGTAAGTACCGGCGGCTCCAGAGTACCTGCTTGCAGAAATGTCAATCTTCATGAGCTGTCTTAGCCGGAAAAAAGTAAGAGAGGTATATAGTATGAAAAATCAATCAGGACAAAAGGAGACGATTAAAAAGGTCCTGCGATATATCAGGAGATACTGGTTTTTGTTGGCGGTATCGATCGTTATGGCGACGGTGACGGTGGCGCTTACCCTGTATTTTCCTATATTGACCGGTAGAGTCATTGATAAGATTATCGGCCCGAGTCAGGTGGATTTCCCGGCAATCTTTAACATCCTCAAACAGGCGGCGTTTGCCGTGGCTTTCACGGCACTTGCGCAGTGGATTATGAATGTGTGCAACAATAGGATGACTTATCGGATCGTGCAGGACATTCGGAATGAGGCGTTTCACAAGATAGAAATCCTGCCCCTGAAATACATTGACGGACATTCCTATGGCGAAGTGGTCAGCCGTGTGATCGCGGATGTGGATCAGTTTGCGGATGGTCTGTTGATGGGCTTTACCCAGTTTTTTACGGGTGTCATCACCATTTTGGGGACACTGGGCTTTATGCTGAGTGTCAATGTGACCGTCACGGGTGTCGTTGTTATGGTGACACCTCTGTCATTTTTTGTGGCAGGCTTTATTGCGAAGAAGACTTTTACCATGTTTAAGCTGCAGTCGGAGACAAGAGGGGAGCAGACGGCGTTTATAGAGGAAATGGTGGGGAATCAGAAAGTGGTACAGGCGTTTTCCCATGAGGACGAGGCACTTGCACAGTTTGACGAGATCAACGGGAGGCTGGAAGCCTGTTCTTTGCGGGCAATTTTTTATTCTTCGCTGACCAACCCGTCGACCAGGTTCGTCAATAATCTGGTGTATGCGGGAGTGGCAGTGATTGGCGCTCTCTACGCGATCCGCGGCGGTATCAGCGTGGGGCAGCTCTCCTGTTTCCTTTCTTATGCCAATCAGTATACAAAGCCTTTTAATGAAATTTCCGGCGTGGTGACGGAATTACAGAACGCTCTTGCCTGCGCGGCGCGGATCTTTGAATTGATCGAGGAGACGCCGCAGATACCGGAGAAAGAGAATGCCATCGTCTTGCAGGATGTCAAAGGAAAAGTAGAACTTTCGCATGTGGATTTTTCCTATGTGCCGGATAAAAAGCTGATCACGGACTTTAATCTTGCCGTCAAGCCCGGGCAGCGGGTGGCGATCGTGGGACCGACCGGCTGTGGAAAAACGACCGTGATCAATCTGCTGATGCGGTTTTATGATGTGAACAGTGGAAAAATCTGTGTGGACGGGGCGGATATCAGGGAGGTGACGAGAGAAAGCCTCAGAGAAAACTATGGTATGGTATTGCAGGAAACATGGCTGAAAACAGGGACGATTCGGGACAATATCGTGATGGGAAAACCGGAGGCCACCGACGAGGAAGTCATTGCCGCGGCAAAGGCATCTCATGCGCATAGCTTTATCAAGAGACTTTCCAAGGGGTATGATACCGTGATCGGTGAGGACGGAGGCAGTTTGTCGCAGGGACAGAAGCAGCTTCTTTGTATTACCAGAGTGATGCTCTGTCTGCCGCCGATGCTGATTTTGGACGAGGCAACATCTTCTATTGATACCAGAACGGAAATCAGGATTCAGAAAGCATTTGCCACCATGATGCAGGGAAGGACCAGCTTTATTGTCGCTCATAGGCTTTCTACGATACGGGAGGCGGATGTGATCCTCGTGATGAAAGACGGCAATATCATTGAGCAGGGAAATCATGAGACTTTGCTGGAACAGAAAGGTTTTTATGCGAAGCTTTATGAGAGTCAGTTTGCTTCCTGACAGGTCAGCCTTCCTCCAAGTTGTCTGCTGACTCTGACGAAGGCTGATAATAGGAACCGTCGCGGTTGTAATCCATAGCTTCAGAGCGGATATCCGTAATCACGCCGTCCTCCCAGGAAAAGACGAGATAGCGGTAGACCACAGAGTGCGCACTCAGATAATCTTCGTTTGTGAGAAAGGCGAGCAGCCCCTCTTTTTCGATGTTGTTCTCCTCACAAAAGCTGTCAAGATGTAATGCCGTGCCGTCCACAAAGAAGGAGGGCAGGATGGTGGTGAGGGCAGTGTCGAAAGGAATGTCCTCGGCGGGGATGGTCAGATAATCACCGTCGCCGATCGAGGTGAGAATAGGGTAATCCTTGTAGGCGGCAAGGAAAGCATCCGAATCGTCACCGATCTTTACGCCGCGTATGGTCTGCGATGTCTCCGCATCCAGGTCATAATCGGTGGTAGATAAGAAAAACTGTTTCTCTTCTCCGCAGCCAATCAGAAGGAGAGAGAGGAAAAAAGTCAATATCAGGGAAATGGCATTTCTTTTCATGAAGTTCCCTTTCCGGAGCCGGGCTCCTGTGACGTGTGTTTTACGGCAGATTTCCTCCGATGGGATTGCACATAAAAAACCCGCGAGCGGCAGCTTGCGGGTATCATAACAGGGGCAGTAGGAATCGAACCCACATCGATGGTTTTGGAGACCACTGTTCTACCTTTGAACTATGCCCCTACGTTTGCAGCGGACTAAGAAAACCGCCGAAAATCATTATAGCATAGGTGGGAGATTGGTGCAACCTGCAATTTAGATAAATTTATGGCAAAGTAATTTTAGAAGCCGAACATTTGCCGAGATGAGAAGGATTCTCAAAATCGGGCAGAGGATTCGGGTGTGACGTAAGGGGCAGAAAGGCGGTAAGCGTATGTTGGAACAGGCAGGCAGGATGTTTGATGATATGGCGGGGATGTTGAGCCGTATCAAAAAGAAAGTTTACGGTGAGAGGATGGCGTATTTTCGTGAAAAGAACGCGGAAACGATCTCAGAGATGATTCATTTTGCAGAGCAGGAAGAGGCGGCACAGGTCGCGAAAGCGCTTGCGGACGCGGTGGAGGCACGCTTTGGCAAACGGGGGAAAATAAGCGGCAGAAACCAGATGGACATCAACCTGATGATGATCTACTATGTTTTCCCGGCAATCCTTTTAACGGAAAGCGAGTGCGCGGTGATGCTTGCCGATGCGATCCGCGATGAATGGCGGGGGCGGTTTCGGGACAGTGAGCAGCTGGACTATACCACTTATGAGGAGCTCAGTAATACTTTTAAGGAGAAGTTTTTGGGGATGTTTTAAACTCAGCGCGGCGGCACATACAGCCGCGCTGCCAAATCTTTTTTACAGTTCTTCCAAAATCAGGAAGTCCCAACGGGAGAGGGTGAGAGGGTCACCGTCCTTGACTATGATGGTCGATGTTGCTTCCGGAGCTGTACTGCCGCTGCGGGGAGTTTCATCCCTGCCGTCCAAAGATTCCTGTCCGGAAAGCAGCACGCGGGCGTCCGCGCCGTGATAGACGGTTTCCTGCGCTTCTTCGGAATAATTAAAATAGTAAGTGATTTCTTTTTGTAAGTCGTTTGTGCCCCGTTTGACGATCAGGGGATAGGCGGCGGCTTCTTCTCCGGCAATGCCTGCTTTTTCACAGAGAAAGCCCAGCAGTTTTTTGACGATATCCATATCGGTATAGCAGCCCAGATAAGCGGCATAGCCCTGACCGTATCGGTTTCCCGTGACGGCGGCGCAGTCGCCCCAGTGTGGGTGGTCGTAGAGGGCGAGCGTTTCCGCGGTGTCGGGCAGGAGCAGTTCCATCCAGTGGCGGACGCAATCATGATGCCTCTGCTGCACCGATTCCGATACAGAATGTTGGTTGACCGATTCAGTCATATCCACCGCTCTTAATCCCACCTCCACAGCGTCCGTAAACTGGTCATAAGTCATACCAAACACGTCCGTCAGACCGTGGGGCAGATCGTCATGCCAAATTTTCAGCATCCTGTCGGCAACCGCCGTGCGGAAGGTGGCAAGCAGAACACCGCCTGCCGCAACATAGCGTTTTAGGGCATCCACCATGGTGTCGGAGACGCTGTAGAGCGCCGGCGTGATCAACAACTTATAGTGACCAAATAAGTCAATATCGTCTTCCGCGGAAAGAATATCGCACTCTATATTCATTTCATAGAGGGCGTCATAAAATTGACGGAAGATTTCGTTATAGCCAAGTCCGCCGCCGGTAGGGAACCACTGGAGGGCGGTCAGGGATTCATTGTCCAGCAGGATTGCCACGGGACAGTGCTTTTTCAGATTGACCAGGTGAGTACCGTACTTGGCAAAGTCCGCCCCGATGCGGCAGGCTTCCCGGTAGGTGGCATTTTCTTTCAGATTATGACTTAAAACGCCCTTCCAGTAGGATTCTATGGCATTGTGGATGGAGTGCCAGTGCCAGTATTCCACACAGTTTGCGCCGTTTGCCAGATGGCTGAACGCCTGTAAGCGCAGCTGCCCGGGATAGGAGAGCCAGCCGTGGTTGCCCTGCGCCTCTGTTTCCAGCACCAGATAATTGTCCTTTTTCAAAGAGCGGGCGATGGCGCCGCGCACATCGGGGAAATCTTCCCAAGTGTTGATACGGTTGCTCCAGTAATCCAGCCCCCAGGCTTCGTTTAGGCGTTCTAAGTCGTCTTGAAACAATTCCCGTACATAAGTTACAAACTTTTTCTGCGCGTAGACGGAGCAGGTGTCGTAGGATTTCGTCTCATTATCGAGCTGGAAGCCGATCACATGGTCATATGGCTGTACTTCCTCCATCAGTCTGCGGATGATGCGTTCCGCATGCATTAAGTACATGGGATGGCAAATATCCATGTTTTGTCTGTGCCCGTAGCGACCCGGTCCGTTATGCGTTTCTGTGATGATATCGGGATATTTGCGCACAAGCCAGGTAGGGACCGCATAGGTGGGAGTGCCAACAATCACCTGAATGCCGTGCTTTTTCGAGCAGGATAGCATTCGGTGCAGGTGGGTAAAATCAAAGATATTCTCCTGCGGTTCCCAGGTGCTCCAGGTGGACTCCGCGATGCGAATCACATTCATGCCCGCTTTTTTCATCATTTCCATATCCGTTTCAATGCGGTCTGTCGGAAGATATTCGTCATAGTAGGCGGCGCCAAAGAGAAGTTTGTCTGTTTTCATCGTTACCTCCATGCCAGAGCTCTTTTTGTGAAGTCACGCGCCAAGAATTTCAAATTCCCGGCTGCGATTTTTTACGCCTTTTTCGGAAAGCTTTCCCGATAAAATGGATATCATTAGTGTACCATAAGTGTATCGCGTATAAAATAAAAAAATTTCCTTATAATATCCTTTATCAAATGATCGCGGTGCGGCGATTCAGAGAATGCGGCGCATTCTCCTGTAAATGACATGTGATGGGAATGAGAAAGTTATGTCAACCAACAGTACGACAATCTACTTAAAAGCGGAGCAGAATGTGGAGGTGCAGAAGCCCGAGGTATGCGTGAAAGACATTGCGACGCTTACCTGTGCGGATTCCCATGTGCTTGCAAAGGCGAAATCCCTTAAGTTGTGGCAGTTCCGGGAGGGTGCGTGCAAGCGGCAGGTAATCGGTATCTTACGCGTTATTGAGGAGATTGAAAAAGCCTGTCCCGGCGCGAGTGTGGAGAATTTGGGAGAGACGGATGTGCTGGTGGAGTGGATCAGTGTGGACAGGCACAAAGGCTTTCGTCAATGGTGTAAACTTGCTTTTGTATCTTTGGTCAGCTTTTTCGGTACGGCTTTCACCATTATGGCGTTTCACAACGATATCGGGATCAACGAGGTCTTTTCGAAAATATATGAGATGGTGACGGGACTTCCGAGCGACGGCTACGGCATTTTGGAACTTTCCTATTCCGTGGGGCTGGCGGTGGGCATCATTGTTTTCTTTAATCACATCGGCGGCAGGAGGCTTACCAAGGATCCTACTCCGATCGAGGTGGAGATGAGGATCTATGAGGAGGATGTGAATAAGGCGCTGATCGCGACGGCGGACAGGGAGGGAAAGACCATTGATGTTTCTTAGGCAGCTTCTGTTGGCGGCGATTGGGGTGAGTGCGGGGCTGATCGTGTCGGCAGGTGTATTTACGGTGTTGATTTCCGTGGGACTGATTCCGCGGTTTGCGGGAAAGATGCACGTGGCAAAAAAAGTGTTTGTGCTGGAAGAGATGGTGGTATTCGGCACATTGATCGGCAGTTTTTTCAGTGTCTTTGGCGATTGGGGACAGGTAGGGGCTTTTGTGAAAAACAAGGCTCTCTTAGGAACGGCAACCATGGGGATATGGAATCTGGCAGGTACCGTGTTTATGATGATATTCGGAGTGTTTGCGGGAATCTTTGTGGGCTGCCTGGCGCTTGCGATCGCGGAGATGTTAAACACGATTCCCGTCTTTGCGAGAAGGATCGGCTTCCGTCACGGGCTGGGGATAGCAATCCTGTCTGTGGCGCTGGGGAAGCTGTGCGGGAGTCTGATTTATTTTACGCAGCAGGTATTTCTACATGGATGATGCGAAAAGAACTTCTAAAGACGTCCCGCCATTGGACGGGATGCCAGGAAGTTCTAAATTTCGCATAGGAGAATGTCCAAAGTACGGACATTCTCCGCAGTGGAGTGTATTGACCGGATAAAAAAAGGAGAGAAAAATGGAACAATCAAAATCGATGGAACAGATGACACAGCAGGAAAAAGAGCAGGCTTATCAGCAGAAGGTGGAGCAGGCAACGCCGAAGTACAGTATGACGCTTCGCATGATCAAGGCATTTTTGGTGGGCGGACTGATTTGTGTGATCGGACAGGTAATCTTAAATTACGCGACGAACCGAATGGGAATCGACAAGGAAACCGCAGGCGCCTGGTGCTCGATGCTTCTGGTGCTGGCAAGCGTCCTTTTAACGGGCTTTGGTATCTATCACAAATGCGTGGAATGGGGCGGTGCGGGGGCGCTTGTGCCGATCACGGGCTTTGCCAATTCCGTTGCCTCGGCAGCCATCGAGTATCAGAAGGAGGGGCAGGTGTTCGGAATCGGTTGTAAGATATTCACCATTGCCGGCCCGGTGATCCTTTACGGTATCTTTACGAGCTGGGTGCTGGGTGTGGTGTATTGGGCGGTGAGGATGCTGGGCGGTATGTAGCCGGAAATGGTTCGTTGTGAATGTCATCGATTTCGCAAATGTTTTTGAAAAGAAATTTACCGGAAAGAAGTGTTTGACAAACGCCATGACCTGTCATAAGATATCTTTAAATCAAATACTCATGAGGGAGTAGCGGGCGTATATCGTAGCAAGTCAACATACTGACCCAATCGGTCTGGCTTGTTTTAAATTGCGAGACTCATGTATAGCAAAAACTATACGTGCAGTCTGCGAAAGTTTATAAGGAGGCCAAGTATAGTTTTTGAAACTGTACTTGGCTTAACTTTTGTGCGAAGCATCTTGAGTCTGATTATGCGCATAAGCAGAGTCGAAAATCGACAGAGGAGGGACAGAAGATGGAGTGGAATCTATTATTTTTTGTAAACAGCGCGTTCCTTGGCGTCGGACTTGCGATGGACGCATTTTCCGTGTCGCTTGCAAACGGCTTAAATGAGCCTCATATGGGAAATAGGAGAATGTGCGGCATTGCCGGGATATTTGCCTTTTTTCAGGCGGCGATGCCGATGATCGGCTGGGTCTGTGTGCATACGCTGGTCCAATACTTCACGACTTTTAGCAGATTCATACCTTGGATTGCCCTGATTTTACTTTTGGTGATCGGCGGCAAAATGCTGCTGGACGGGATCAAGGACGACGGGGTGGAAACGGGGGAGCAGGGCGTCGGCATGACGGCGCTCGTCTTGCAGGGAATCGCCACTTCGATCGACGCTTTATCCGTCGGTTTTACCATTGCGGAATATGGTTTTTTCATGGCGCTTGTCTGTGCCCTTATCATTGCGGCAGTCACCTTTGTGATCTGTATGGCGGGATTGTATCTGGGAAAGACATGCGGGACCGCGTTTGCGGGCAGGGCATCCATTCTGGGCGGCGTGATCTTAAGTTTGATCGGAATCGAGATTTTTGTGGCAGGTGTGCTGTAAGCGGCTGCTGTGATGCGGGAAATGGAGATGACTTGTAAAAGACAATAGTCGGTAAAATGTCTTAAATTTATGTATGGGAAATGAAATCGGTATATGATACGATAGAAGAAAAGGGAAACGGAGACGGCTATGAATACATTTCAATATCGGGTGGCAGGCATTGACGGAGATTATGCAAATTTAGAGCGTATCGACGCGCCGGAGGAGGGGTATAAATTGGTGGCCCGCGCGCTTCTGCCGCCGGAGATCAAAGAGGGAACCCTGCTTTTGTATGAGATGCTGCAGTACAGGATTCTGGAAGAATGAGAAAATAGAGTTATGTAAACCACACGACAGGGGAAGCCGAATACCATAATGGGATCAGAGGTAACGGGACTGAGAGAACCTGTTTTGCAGAAAGGAAACCAATGTGAAAAAGACGGAACATATCATAAAAGAGGTAGCGTTTGGTTGCATTGCAGAGGAGATGGGGATCGAGGCGGGCGACGTCCTGCTTTCCATCAACGATCAGGAAATAGAGGATGTGTTTGATTACCGCTATCTGATAAAGGACGAGTACGTGGAAGTGCTCGTGCGCAAGGCGGACGGCGAGGAGTGGTTGTTGGAGATCGACAAAGACTACGACGAGGATCTGGGCGTAACATTTGAAAACGATCTGATGAGCGATTACCGCTCCTGCAGCAACAAGTGCATTTTTTGTTTTATCGATCAGATGCCCCCGGGGATGCGGGAAACCTTGTATTTCAAGGACGACGATTCCCGGCTTTCTTTTTTGCAGGGCAATTATATCACCCTTACCAATATGAGCGAGCACGATGTGGAGCGCATCATTCAGATGCAGCTTGCGCCCATCAATATCTCGGTACAGACCACGAATCCCGAACTGCGGTGTAAGATGTTAAACAACCGCTTTGCGGGAGAAAAACTGCGTTTCCTTGATCGTTTTTACGAGGGACATGTGGAGATGAACGCTCAAATCGTGTGCTGTAAGGGTGTCAATGACGGGGAGGAATTAAAACGCAGCATTGAGGATTTAATGAAGTATCTGCCTTTTATGCGCAGCGTGTCGGTGGTACCTGCGGGGCTTACCAAATTTAGGGATGGTCTCTTTCCGCTGGCTTTGTTTACGAAAGAGGAGGCCGGAGTCATCATTGATAGGATTGAGGCGTACCAGAAAATTTGTTTTGACCGGTATGGTCTGCATTTTGTGCATGCCAGCGACGAGTTCTATCTGCTGGCGGAGCGGGAACTGCCGGAGGAGGAGCGTTACGACGGCTATATCCAACTGGAAAACGGCGTGGGGATGCTACGGCTGTTTCGGGAGGAATTTTCAGCGGCAATGCAGAAAATCACGAAAGGTGACCGATTCAGTCAACAAAGACGGGAAACGGGGGAACGCAGACTTACAGTGGCGACGGGAGAACTGGCATTCCCTGTCATGCGGGAGGCGGCGGAGGAATTGTGCAGGGCTTGTCCGGCACTGACCATTCGGGTCTGTCCTATCCGCAATGACTTCTTTGGGGAGACGATCACCGTTGCGGGGCTCGTGACGGGACAGGATCTGATTGCGCAGTTGCGGGAGCGGCAGCAGGCAGGAGAGAATCTCGGAGACAAGCTTCTGATTCCCGCTAACATGTTAAGGAGTGGGGAACAGGTCTTTTTGGATGATGTTACCGTGCAGGATGTGGAGCGGGCATTGGGGATGAGCGTGACCGTGGTGGAATCCGCGGGACAAGAATTTGTGGAGGCGGCGCTTAACCCTGATTATCATATGAGCAGGGAAAATGACGGGGATCGCTTTGTGTATGTGCAGGGATATGACAGATGATGATGAATGTTATGTAAACTGATTGGAGATAAGTGAGCACAGAAAAAGGAAAACAGGTTTTAATGTTTTACATTATATTTGGAGTTATGTAAACTAAGAGAAAAGGAGCAGTATGTCATGGATTGCAGGAAATTGACAGCGGATGAAGTGACAAGGATTTATCGTGGATATATGGTGCAGGATTTTCCGGCAGACGAGCTCAAACCCTTAAGCCACATCCTGCGCAGCATGGAGGCGGGATTTGGCTTTTCTCTGGGGGTCTTTGAGGGAGAGGAATTGGCCGGCTATGCCGTTTTTATTCTCTGCGAGGAGACAGGGTGCGCGCTTCTCGATTATTTTGCCATTCTGGCGGATCGACGGGGAAAAGGGATGGGACACAGCGCTTTTTCTCTGTTTGAAACCTATTTTAAGAAACAGTTGCCGGAAGTGGAAGGGCTTTACATCGAGTCCGAACGAATTTCGGCGGCGGAAAATGAAAAACAGCGGCGGATCAGAGAGCGGCGGATTGCCTTTTATCTCTCCTGCGGCTGTGAGATGACGGCTTTGTGTTCCGTGCTGTTCGGCGTGGAGTACAGCGTCTTATATAAGCCTCTCGGGGGAGCGGTAAAGGAAGACGGCGCGGAAGGGCTGGAAGAAGCGGATGCAAAACGGGAACGCCTGCCTTCGAGAGCGGCTTTGGATGCGCTTTACCATAAGATGTTCAAACCGGAGCACTATAACGGGGCGGTAAGTCTCACCGTGGCGGCGGGGAGTGATGAGTCTCCGCACAGGGATGGAAAAGGGAAGCTGTTTGCGTAAACGGTAAGTTATGGGGGATGCTATGAATCATAAAAAAGCAGTTATCGGGCTGTTGGCGCATGTGGATGCGGGGAAGACGACATTGGCGGAACAGATTCTCTATGCGGCGGGAGAAATCAGAAGTCTCGGTCGTGTCGATCATCGGGATACCTTTTTGGATACGGATACGCAGGAGCGGGAGAGAGGCATCACCATCTTTTCCAAGCAGGCGCGTTTTTGCCGGAAGGGAATGGAAGCGATGCTCCTTGATACGCCGGGGCATGTGGATTTTTCGGCGGAGATGGAGCGGACACTGCAGGTTTTGGACTGTGCGGTGCTCATCATAAACGGCGCGGACGGGGTGCAGAGCCATACGTTGACCCTGTGGAAGCTGTTAGAGCGCTATCGGGTGCCGGTTTTTCTTTTTATCAATAAAATGGATCAGCCGGGTACGGACGCGGATGCCCTGCTTTCGGAGGTGCAGAAAGCATTAGATGGACGCTGCGTTTCTTTTGCCTGCCCGATCGGAGAACGGACGGATGAATTTTATGAGAACATCGCGGTCTGTGATGAGAAGCTGTTGGAAAACTATTTGGAGCGGTTAGAGCGTAAAGATGGGGGCAAGCAGCAGGGACAGGGCAGGGCAAATGAGCAGCCACCGGTCAGCGACGGGGAGATTGCCGCGTTGATAGGCGGGCGAAAATTATTTCCCTGCTTTTTTGGTTCCGCACTGTATGGTAACGGTGTGGAGGATTTGCTTGACGCGCTTCTTTCTTATGCGCCTGCGCCGAAGTACGGAGAGGCGTTTGGCGCGCGGGTCTTTAAGATCACCAGAGACGAGCAGGGGAACCGTTTGACGCACATCAAAGTGACCGGGGGAAGTCTCAGGGTGAAGCAGACGATAGCGACTGCGGCGGACAAGGCAGCAGAGGCGGATGGACTGCAAACGGACGGGACAGTGAAACCGAACAGGGCAGGCGGAGCTGATGAGCGCGTGGAAAAGATTGACCAGATACGTCAATATTCAGGGGAAAAGTATGCGGCGGTACAGGAAGTGACGGCTGGAGATATCTGTGCGCTTTTGGGACCGGAGCACACGTTTTGCGGACAGGGGCTTGGTGTGGAGAAAGAGACGGTGCTGCCGCTTCTGGAGCCTGTTATGACTTATCGGGTCAATCCGCCGGAGGGGTGTGATATTCATAGTTTATATTCAAAGTTATGTAAACTACAAGAAGAAGAACCGATGCTGCATCTTGTCAGGCAGGAACAGAGTGGGGAGATCCATGTGCGTCTGATGGGTGAAGTGCAGATTGAGATTTTGAGAAAATTGATACAGGAACGGTTTGACCTGGAAGTGGATTTTGACGAGGGGAGCGTTCTTTATCAGGAAACAATCGCGGATGTGGCGGAGGGCGTGGGGCATTTTGAACCGCTCAGGCATTATGCGGAGGTGCATTTGATTCTGGAGCCGGGAGAGCGGGGCAGCGGACTTTCCTTTCGCAGCTGTTTGAGCGAGGATGAGCTGGACCGCAACTGGCAGCGGCTGATTCTGACGCATTTGGAGGAGAAGACGCACCTTGGCGTGCTCACGGGATCTCCAATCACGGATATGCAGATCACGTTGGCGGCGGGAAGGTCTCATTTGAAGCATACGGAGGGCGGCGATTTCAGACAGGCGACTTATCGTGCGCTCAGACAAGGGCTTTGCCGCGCTGAGAGTATCCTGCTTGAGCCTGTTTACGAATTTCGCATGGAGCTTCCCGCTTCGCTTGTGGGCAGAGCGATGGCGGATATTCAGGCGATGAGCGGCAGATTTGATGCGCCGGAGACCGTGGGAGAGGAAGCGCATCTTACGGGTACGGTGCCGGTCTCCGAATTTGGCGGGTATCACACGAAGCTTTTGGCTTACAGCGGAGGAAAGGGGCGGCTTTTTACCAGTCTGAAAGGCTATGAACCCTGTCACAATGCGGGGGAGGTCATAGAGCAGATCGGCTATGAAGCGGAACATGATATGGAGAATCCCTGCGGCTCCGTGTTCTGTGCCCATGGCGCGGGATTTGTGGTGGAGTGGGATCGTGTGGAGGAGTATATGCACCTGGAGCCTGCCTTGAAAGCAGGATGGAAACTTTCGGACGGAAGGGTTTATGGGGCAGATGAAGAAAGTGACCAAAATGGTCAATCCGGAAAGGGCGGCAGGGACGGAGAGAATGGAACGGGAGATTTCGCTGCGCGCTATGCAAAACGTTCAGCCGCCGGTGAATCTGGAATTGACTTTATTGGTCAAGATGAGATAGAGGAGATCTTTGCCAGAACCTACGGGACAAAGGAGCCGAAAAAGCAGGGCTGGGCAAGAACCATCCGCGCAAAGACGGCGGAGCCTGCGGAGGTTACATACCGCGGCAGTCAGACGAAACAGGAAGATTACCTTCTGGTGGACGGTTACAATATCATTTTTGCGTGGGAGGAGCTGTCCGTTTTGGCGAAAACGGACTTAAACGCCGCCAGAGGCAGGCTGATGGATATTCTCTGCAATTATCAGGCTTTCCGCAAAATGCACCTGATTCTGGTGTTTGACGCCTATCGCGTGAAAGGAAATCCGGGCAGTGTGGAACATTACCATAATATTGATGTGGTCTATACCAAGGAGGCGGAGACGGCGGATCAGTATATTGAGAAGGTGACTCATGAGATGAGCCGCAAAAACAACCGCGTGCGGGTGGCAACCTCCGACGGACTGGAGCAGATCATCATCCTGGGTGCGGGTGCGACCCGCGTTTCTGCAAGGGAACTTCTCGAGGAAGTAAGGGCGGCGGAGAAAGAAATGCGGGAGAACTATATTGGTTGAGGTGGCGCATAGGCAGATTCAAGATGCTGCGCGCTTAAGAAATTTATAAGAAATCCCACGACTTTTTTATAAGGACTCACTTTTATGATGGGTTCAGGCTTAAGGATAAGGGGGTAAGATCATCAAATGAACGAATGTGTGCTGGTGGTGGACGACGACAGGGAGATCGTCAAGGCAATCGCCCTTTTGTTGGAAAAGGAGGACTACCGTGTGCTGAAGGCTTATGACGGCATGGAAGCGCTGCGGATTCTGGCGGAAACGGAAGTGCAGCTCATCATCATGGATGTGATGATGCCGAAGCTGGACGGGCTCTCCGCCATGATGAAGATCAGGGAGCGCAAGAACCTTCCCATCATCGTGCTGAGCGCAAAGACGGAGGACACCGACAAGATTTTAGGACTCTCCATGGGGGCGGACGACTATGTGGCCAAGCCCTTCAACCCGCAGGAGCTGGCGGCCCGGGTGAAAAGCCAGCTTCGCAGATATACGCTGCTCGGCGGTATCCACGCGCAGAATGAGGAGGACGAGATTGTGAATGGCAGACTCTGCTACCGCCTTAAGGAGCGCACGCTCTACGCGGACGGGGAGCCGGTCAGACTGACCGCCACGGAGACCAGGATCATGGAACTTCTCATGAAAAACAGAGGACGTATTTTCCCGGCCGAGGAGATTTACGAGCGGGTCTGGGAGGAACCTTCCTTTTCACCGGAAAATACGGTGATGGTGCACATTCGTCACATTCGCGAGAAAATTGAACTCAATCCGAAAGAGCCGGAATATATAAAGGTGGTGTGGGGC
>DETS01000109.1:0-3657 GCA_002361735.1 Lachnospiraceae bacterium UBA3282
CCTACAATAAACTTACGCTATCGGACGAATGGCGGCTATTGACACACGGGCGTACTTATGGTACATTAACTCATAAGTTAAGAGGGAGTAGTTATCCTGTGCAGGCAACATACCCTGACACTTGTGTCATGTTTGCACGCTTTCTGCTTCATACCGGATATGTGGGAATGAGAGAAAGAACGAGACTTTTAGCATGAAAATGTTGAGAGCCTCGTTTTTTTGTTTTTCGAGGCTTGCAGGAGCAAAAAGTGCTTCGGAAAGGAGAAGGATATGGAAGTTTTATTACAACTTGGTTTATTGGCACTTGGGTTTGCACTCTTAGTAAAGGGCGCGGACTGGTTCGTGGAGGGAGCAAGCCGTCTGGCGGAATGTTTCGGCATCCCCCAGCTAGTGATCGGGCTCACGATTGTGGCAATGGGGACATCCCTGCCGGAGGCGGCGGTCAGCGTATCGGCGGCGTTGAAGGGCAGCGCGGAGATTACCATCGGCAACATTGTGGGGAGCAACATTATGAATGTGCTGGTGATTTTAGGATTAACAGCGGTGATTACGCCTGTGGCAGTGCAGCGTTCTACCGTGCGCTATGAGATTCCTTACGTGATCCTGGTTTCGGCGATCTTATGGGCGCTGGGCAGTACGGGAGACCGGCTGCTGCGTGTTCCCGACGGTTTGATTCTCTGGGGGTTGATGCTTTTCTATCTGGCGTATCTGCTGGCGATGGCAAAGCGCGGACAGCCTTTGCCGGAAGAAGGGGCGGAGCAGTCGGATCAGCCGATGCCTGTTTGGAAGATGCTTTTGATGATCGTTTTGGGGGCGGCGATGATTGTTTTGGGATCGGATCTGGCGGTGGATGCCGCCACGGAGCTTGCCCTGATCTTTGGTATGAGCGAGCGGCTGATCGGGCTGACCATCGTTGCCTTTGGCACTTCGCTGCCGGAGCTTGTGACCAGCGTCACGGCGGCGATCAAAGGAAAGGCGGATATCGCTGTCGGCAACATTGTGGGGAGCAATATCTTTAATATCCTTTTCGTGGTGGGAACTTCCGCACTGATCACGCCGGTGGAATACGCCGTGGACTTCTTTGTGGACAGTGTGGTGTGCATCGGCTCGGCAGTGCTTTTGTGGCTGTGCGTGATTAGGAATAAGCGGCTGGGAAGGCTGGGCGGCGCGCTGATGCTCGTCTGCTACGGCGGATATTTTATCTATTTGATACGGTAGGCAGGCGGATGCAGAGACCGGTTTGGTTTTGTTTTGAAAAATCGGATCATATGTGTTATACTGGCAACATAACAGATTGGGAAGAAGAGGAGGGTATTATGAACATAGAAAAAACGCAAAACGGAACAGAAGTGACGCTTGCGCTTTCGGGCAGACTGGACACCACCACTGCGCCGCAGCTGGAGGAGAAGGTGCAGGAGAGTCTTGACGGGACACAGAAGCTGGTCCTTGATTTTGAGAAGCTTGAGTATCTCTCCTCCGCAGGGCTGCGTGTTCTGTTGACTGCCCATAAGGCGATGATGAAAAGCGGCGGGCAGATGGAGATTTATCATGTGAACGAAGTCATTCATGAGGTGTTTGAGGTGACGGGATTTTTGGATGTGCTCAATATTGTGTAGGCACATTACTGAAGGGAACCACTGAAGCATGGAGGCAGAATGAAAAATCACACTGATGTGCTGATTTTTCATTCTCGAGTTTGTGTCAGAGCCACAAACTCGGAATCGCAGATGAGAAATCACCTTCGTGAATTTCTCATCGCGTGTCATCGCAGTTTGCTGCGATGACTTGGAGGTAAACTATGAACGAAATGACAGTGGAAGCGACACCGGAAAATATTCAGGTCATCACGGCGTTTGTGGACGAGCAGTTGGAGATGTACGACTGTCCCATGAAGGCACAGGCTCAGATTGATATTGCCATTGACGAACTTTTTGGCAATATCGTCCGCTACGCTTATCACCCGGAAATCGGGTCGGCGACGGTGCAGGTAGAGGTTACGAAAGATCCTCTTGCGGTAGTGATCACTTTTATCGACCAGGGCAAGCCCTACGATCCGCTCGCCAAGGAAGATCCGAATGTGACGCTGTCTGCGGAGGAACGTGAGATTGGCGGACTCGGTATCTATATTGTAAAAAAGAGCATGACTGACATTGCTTATGAATACAAAGACGGACGAAATATATTAAAGATACGCAAAGACTTTTAAGGGATGATGACCGGCGAGGAATCCGTATGATAAATCAGAGTGATATGCAGGATCTCTATATCTATAAAGAAATCGTAAATAACGCGTTAGAGGGCATTATGGGCATTATGGTGCTTAGCATGAACGGTAAGATCACCATGCTCAATCCGGCTGCCGAACGGATGCTGGGGCTTAGCGATGAGGATGTCGGAGATACCTTTATCAACGTGTTTTTGACCAAAGAGGGGACGGACGATTTCAACGAGGCGATCTTAGCGTCGATTTATGAGAAGAAAAAAGTAAGCAACATGTCCGTCGATTATATGCTGGAGGGGAAAATCAGGAATCTGGTCCTGACGACCAGCTATATCACGAGCAGCGGAGAACGCTCAGTCGTGGTAGTGATGGATGATGTGACCGAGCTGACCGAGCTGCGGGACGCGCGGACGGCTCTTGAGAAGATCAGGGAATTAAACAGGGAGTATGAGAAAGCGAAGGATGAGGCGGAGAGAGCCAATGAAGCCAAGAGCCTTTTCCTTTCCAATATGTCCCACGAGATCAGGACGCCCATCAATGCCGTTCTTGGAATGAACGAGATGATCCTGCGGGAAAGTGCAGACGAACAGGTTCTTTCCTATGCGGAGAACATCCGCAGTTCCGGAAAGACACTTCTCTTTTTGATCAATGATATTCTGGATATGTCGAAAATCGAGTCCGGCAAGATGGAGATCATTCCGGTGGAGTATGAGCCGGCAAACGTATTGTTGGATCTGTGGAACGTGATTTTCCTGCGGGCGCAGGAAAAGGATCTTTCCGTGCGGTTTACTCTGGATGAAACCCTGCCGCGGATCCTTTTTGGAGACGATGTCAGGATTAAGCAGATCGTGACGAATTTATTGACTAATGCAGTCAAGTATACGCCGCAGGGCGGGGTGGAACTGCAAGCAGCCTATGAACGCAGGGGAGAGGAAGAAATCGTCCTTATCATCTCCGTGAAAGATACGGGCATGGGTATCAAGAAAGAAGACATGGGCAAGCTCTTTGAGAGCTTTCAGAGATTGGACGAGGAGAAGAACCGTAACATCGAGGGGACGGGGCTTGGCATGAATATCACCATGTCCCTTTTGAAACTGATGGACGGCGAAATGAAGGTTGAGAGTGAATACGGAAAAGGTTCGAACTTCACCGTAACGATTCCGCAGCGGATCGTCTGCGACGAGCCGGCGGGTGATTTTGAGAGCATGAAAACGCGGCAGGAGCAGAGTAAAAAAGCCAGGGGGCAGATATTTGAGGCGCCGGAGGCAAGGGTACTGGTGGTAGATGATAACGCCATGAACCTGACAGTGTTTACCTCCCTTTTGAAGCGCACCCGCATGAATATCACCACGGCAAGTTCCGGGAAAGAATGTCTGGCGCTGGTGAAAAAAGAGCCTTACCATATCATCTTCATGGATCATATGATGCCGGAGATG
>DETS01000109.1:3959-29311 GCA_002361735.1 Lachnospiraceae bacterium UBA3282
TCATATGATGCCGGAGATGGATGGAATCGAGACCCTGCATGAGATTCAGAAGATGGCGGATCACCCGAACGAAGAAACGCCTATTATCGTGCTGACGGCAAATGCGGTCGCGGGCGCCAGAGAAGCCTATCTGAAAGAGGGCTTTGTGGACTTTTTGACCAAGCCCATAGACGGGGATGTTCTGGAACAGACAGTGCAGAATTATCTGCCAAAGGAACTGGTAAAGCACCGCGATGCGGCGGAAAAGGAGTCGGAAAAGGCAGGTATTCTGGAAGAAAGCGAGCAGCTTTCCCACTACGGCATCACCTTGAAAAACGGGCTTCCCCATGCGCAAAACGACGAGGAGACTTATCTGGGACTGGTGAGGCTGTTCCTGAAAGAAAAGGAAAAGCAGGAGACCATGCGCGGCTTTATCGATGCCGGGAACATGAAAGATTACGCGATCCTGGTGCACGGCTTAAAAGGCAATGCCCGCACATTGGGAGCGGACGCGCTGGCGGATACCGCTTTTGAGCATGAGAAGGAGAGTAAGGCGGACAATGCTGCCTATGTGGAGGCGCATTTCGACGAATTACTCACCCTTTGGAATCAGGCGCAGGAAGGTTTTTCGGCGCTGTGGGAAAAATACAATCAGGACGCGGAGACGGTAGTCTGTGGGGAAGGTCAGGAGTGTTTGCAGATCACACGGGAGGAGCTTCAGGAAGTCGCGGCCTTGTTGGATGATTTTGAGACGAAGGAGGCGGTCGGCAGGCTTAAAGAATGGCTGGCAAACCCGCTGGAAGCGCAGATGCGGGAGTGTCTGAAAAGTGTGCTGGAAGCCTTGGAGGATGAATTTGACGAAGAAAAAGCGATCGCGCTTTTAAGGAAAGAAGGAGGAAACTGAGATGGCATTTGCGGAGAAAAAGAAAATCGTGGCGGTGGATGACAGCGCCATCGTCTTGAAGACACTGGAAAAGGTTCTGGGAAGCAGATTTGAGATTCATTCGTTTTCGGGCGGTGCGAGGGCGCTGCAGTTTTTGAAAAGCAGGACGCCCGACCTGATCATTCTGGATATTGATATGCCGGAGATCGATGGCTATGAAATGTTAAAGCTCATCAAGGAGAAAGAGCATCTGGTGGATGTACCCGTTATCTTTTTGACGTCGAACAATGATAAGAGATATGTGGTAAAGGCTGTGGCAGGCGGTGCAAAGGACTACTGCGTCAAACCCATCGATGAGGAAATTCTGATGGAAAAGGTGTGCGCGCAGCTGGGAGAGCCTGTGTCGGAGGAAAAATTCGGCTGGGATACCATCTGATGCCTGACGATGGTATTTAAGTAACGACCAGCGGTTCCATTGCTTTGAGGTATTCCACGCACAGCATGGTAATATCGTCAAACTGCGGCGCTTCCCCTACGAAGGCGTCGATATCCGCTTTTACGGCCGGGAGGAGGTCGGCGGGCTTAAGATGCGTGTTTTTCACAAGGATGTCTGTCAGCCTCTCCATACCGTAAAGTTCCTGGGCTGCGTTCGTGGCCTCTGTCACCCCGTCCGTATATTGGAAAACCTTATCTCCGGGCGAGAGAATCATCCGCCCGCTGGTGTATTGCATGTGTTCCATTCCTGCCAGCACAAATCCCGGTTTTAATTTATAAGGTTCGTAGACGCCGCCTGCTTTGGCGATGAAAGGCATTTCGTGGCCGGCATTGACGAAGGTAAATTCTCCGCTCTCCAAGTCGAGAATACCCTCAAAGGCTGTGATGAAAAGCCCCTCGCTGTTGGATTCGCACAGCAGATCGTTGACTTCGGTGAATACGGCGCCCAGATCTACGTCCGGTTTTGTGTGATCCTTGATCAGGGTCTTCCCGATCACCATAAAGAGGGCTGCAGGCACGCCTTTTCCGGATACGTCCGCTACCACGATGGCGAGATGACTCTCGTCTACCATGAAAAAGTCATAGAAATCGCCGCCAACTTCTTTGGCGGGATTCATTGAAGCGTTAATATCAAATTCCGCGCGGTCGGAGAAGGCAGGGAAGATCCGCGGCAGCATATCGCCTTGGATGTGCGTTGCCACGTCAAGCTCCGTGGAGATGCGCTGCTTTTCCTCGCTGTCCTTGATCTGCTTCGTCAAAAGTCTCCGCGTGCGGCCGGCCAGAGTCGTGCAGATGGCGGAGAGTCCCAGCAGGATCATGGCGCGGGGAATCACAAAAAAGATCGTTGCATCGATCAGCAGCCGTGTTTCAATGTCACGAAAGCCATAGGTGCCGAGAGGGATCGACAAATTCATATCTCCCTCGCCTACATACATTCCGATGTAGATGGAGGCGGAAAACAGGATCCAGGACATGATAAGCGTCAACTGGTTCAATCGTTTGGAGTAGTAGTGGCAGCTCAGCATCAGCGGGAGCGCCCAGGCTAACACACCGTGTTTGGGCATGGCGCTGGAGAGAATGAAGACGCCTATCGTAACGCAGCAGATATTGAGATATTTCACCCAACCAGGTCTGCCGCCCGTGAATTTGCAGACAAATGTGGGCAGAAGGAAAGACAGGATCGTGATGGGCATGGCGATGTTCATGACCACAGCGGGGATGATAAAGATCCCCAGGAGATTAAAAAGCCACGAGAGTGCCCCGACGATGGCGCAGACGATCAGCGATTTGGCAGCGTAGAGATTGGCTTCCACTTCATTGTCCAAGATTGCCTGCAGTTCCGGCTCCGTAGCCCGCATGTCTTTTTTTCTGTCAGTATGTTTTTTCAAAGTTAGTCAACCCTCTCTTTTCCCCAGAAGAACAGCGCAACCGTGCCGGGACCCGTATGGGCGCCGATGGTGGTGCCGACACTGTTGATCAAAACTTTGCCGTCGAGATGAGGGAAACGCTCCTCCACCAGATCGGCTACCATTCTTGCGTCCGCATAGCAGGCGGATTGGGAAATATAGCATTTTCCGCTGTAGTTAAGGCCGTCATCGGCAAATTCTTCCATTTTATCAACGATCGCCTGAATGACTTTCCTCTTGGTGCGGATCTTAAAACGGGGAATCAATCTTCCCAGATAGTCCACATTGAGGAGCGGGCAGATATTTAACATATTGCCGACCATGCCGGAGGTCTTGGAGACGCGGCCGCCCTTGATGAAAAAGGTCAGGTCGGTGGAGAAAAACCAGTGATGCAGGCGCAGACGGTTATCGAGCGCCCACTGATAAAGTTCTTCGACGGACATGCCTTCGTCGCGCAGATCCGCCAGTTTATCCATGAGCAGACCAAAGCCCGAGGAAGCCGCCAGAGAATCCACGATATAGATGGTGTTTCCGGGGTACTTTTCGGCAAGCTGCTCTCTTGCTGTCATCGCCGAATTGATGACGCCTGAAATACCGGAGGAAAGGCATAAGTGCAGGACATCCTTTCCTGCCCGCAAAAAAGGTTCAAAGTATTCAATAAATTCGTTTACATTAACCTGCGAGGTCTTGGTATCCGCGCCTTCCGCCATTGCCCGGTAAAAGGCTTCAAAGGACATGGTTTTGCCAAGGTCGTCCAGGTATTCCCTGCCGTCGAGTTCATAGTGAAAGCTGGCATAGGAGATGCCGCGCTTGGCAAAATGATCTGCCGAAAGATCCGCTGTCGAACAGCAGCTTAAAATATATTTCTTCATAATCTAATATGTGTATTCCTTTCCCGCAGACTGCGAATCCGATTTCCGTTTCAGATGCAATATATCTAAAAGTTTATCATGTTTGCCGGGCAAATACAATGAGGACTTTTTCCCACGCAGGATTTCCAATATTTCCCCGCGAAGGCTTGTCTTGTCTGCCATTTTTTGATATACTCTACATCGAAAGCGTTAAAAATGTAACTTATTTTATAAAAAAGGAGAGAACGAGCATGAAAGGAAACATTGTTGTTGGACAGTCCGGCGGCCCCACAGCCGTAATCAATTCTTCCGTAGCAGGAGTATACGCGGCGGCAAAGAAACTGGGTGTTAAAAAGATCTACGGCATGGTACATGGTATCGAGGGCTTTTTGGAAGATCGGATGATCGACCTGGGCGATTACCTGGATGATGAGACGGGTATCGAGCTCTTAAAGAGAACCCCCTCCGCATTCTTGGGCTCCTGTCGTTTTAAGATGCCTCAGATCGAGGGACACGAAGATGTTTACGAGAAGGTATTTGAGATCATGGAGAAGCACGACATCGAGTGTCTGTTCTACGCGGGCGGCAACGACTCCATGGATACCGTTAAGATGCTGTCTGACTACGCGGCGGCACACGGTAAGAAGCAGCGTTTCATGGGCGTGCCCAAGACCATCGATAACGACCTGCCGGTGACGGATCACTGTCCGGGTTACGGTTCCGCGGCGAAGTACATTGCGGCTTCCTTAAAGGAGATCATCCGTGACAATGCTTCCTTTGGCGCAAAGAAGCCCACCATCTGCATCGTGGAGATCATGGGACGTAACGCAGGATGGCTGACGGCAGCGGCAGCGCTTGCCAAGGGCGACGACTGCGAGGGCTGTGACGCAATCTACCTTCCCGAGAAGGTATTCGATATCGATAAATTCGTGGCGGACGTTAAGGATCTGGCGGCGAAGAAATCTTCCGTTGTGATCGCGGTGTCCGAGGGCGTTAAGGTGGCTGACGGCAGATATGTGTGCGAGATCGGCAGAGAGGTAGCGGTGGACGCATTCGGGCATAAGCAGATGTCCGGTACGGCTGTGATGCTGGCTGACAAGATCGCGGCTGAGACAGGGCTTAAGACCCGCGCGATCGAGTTCTCCACCTTACAGAGAGCGGCAACCCATTTAGCCTCTCTGACGGATATCAACGAGGCGTTTCAGGTTGGTCATGACGCGGTGATGGCTGCGGAGGAAGGTAAGACCGGCATGATGATCACGCTCGACAGAAACGGAGACGATCCTTATCAGTGCGGCACCAGCGCTTACGACATCCACGCAATCGCAAACGTGGAGAGAAACGTGCCCGACGAGTGGATCACAGCTGACGGCAAGGGTCTGACGGACGGCTACGAGAAATATGCAAGACCGCTGATCATGGGAGAACTGCAGCCCCTGTTTGTAAACGGACTGCCGAGACATCTGGTGAGGAAATAAGTTGTAAAAAATTCCATAAAGGGATAATTTTTCAAAAGAGTGGTTTACAAAACCACTCTTTTGTTATATGATGGTCTTGGAAAACGATTTCCGAGATTTTTTACTGTGATGGATTGGAAAAACAATGGTATCGATCAAAGATGTCGCGAAACAGGCGGGTGTGGCGATTTCTACTGTATCTAAGGTGTTAAACGGCTACCCCAATGTGAGCGAGGAAACGAAAAAAAAAGTGAATCAGGCGGTGGAGGAATTAAATTTTGTGCCGAACACCGTAGCGGCGGCTCTTTCGTCTAAGCAGTCGGGCAGGGTAGCGCTGCTTCTGAATCTGGGCAATGTCGCGCAGGCAGTGGATGAGATCTATATGCAGTATATCGCCGGCACCATTGGCAGGGCAGTGGAATTGAATCTGGACGTGATCACTGTTTTTGACTCCATGTTGAAAAATAAGAGCTTGGAAGAAGTGATTCGTTACCTTCGTTCCCAGAGCATTACCGGTCTTATCATCTTCGGGATGTCAAAGGAAGACTGGGTATTGCAGCGGCTGATCGATGCACAAATTTTTAAGATCGTGACGGTGGACACGCCGCTGGTGAACGCAACTTCTTCGGCAGTCTGGATCGATCAGGCAGCGGCGCAGTACGATGTGGCGAAGAAGACGCTTAAGGAAAACAAGGGAAAGAATATCCTCTATCTGACAGGCAGAAAGAACGGATACGTTACGGCGGAGCGCCTGAAAGGGATGCAGCGGCTGGCGGAGGAGGAGAACTTATCTTTGTATGTCAGAAACGGAGAATTTTCGGAATTACAGGCGAGGAATCTCACCCTGCGCTATGCGAAAAAGAGAGATATCGTGGTCTGCGCTTCCGATCTGATGGCGATCGGCGCAATGAGAGCCTTGATGGATATGGACATTTTTCGTCCCGTGTGCGGCTTTGACGGGATCACGCTGATGGGCTATGCGGGTAAGCAGATGAATACGGTCAAGCAGGATTTTAGGCGGATCGCGTCAGAAGCGGTGGAGGAGCTGAAACGCCTCTTGGACGGCGGGGAAGGCAGACAGATCGTGTTGGATTACGAACTGGTGCGCATGAAATATGACGACGTTCTCAGCTGAGCGGCGAAAAGCCGAGCTTTTTTCGGACAACGAAAAAGATTATGAGGTCGCGACTTGTAAATAGAACAAAAAGTGGAACACTATCATAGAAAAAGAAAAGGGAGGTTACAAAATATGGCACAGGCGAGCAACCTGAAAAGGGACATTTTGGTGATGAATCTGGAACAGGAGCTGGAAAACCAGACGCAGGAAGGGTATGGCAAATCCATTGCAGACTGCAGCAATGAGGAACTCTATTACAGTATCCTCCAGCTTTCTAAGAAGCTGATGGCAGCGTCGGAGAGGATCGAGGGTGAGAAAAAGGTATACTACATTTCCGCTGAGTTCCTGATCGGTAAACTTCTGTCCAATAACCTGATCAATCTGGGAATCTATGACAAGCTGGAAAAGCTTCTTGCGAGCAAAGGCAAGCAGCTGTCCGCGATCGAGGAAGTGGAGCCGGAACCGTCCCTTGGAAACGGCGGTCTGGGACGTCTGGCGGCGTGCTTCCTAGACTCCATTGCTTCTCTGGGACTTCCCGGTGAGGGCATTGGCTTAAACTATCATTTCGGACTCTTTAAGCAGGAATTTAAGGATAAGCTGCAGGCGGCTGAGAAGAATGACTGGATCGAGGAGCAGTCCTGGCTGACGAAGACGGACACTACTTTTGAGGTAGCCTTTGGTAAAAAGAAGGTGACATCCAGACTCTACGACATTGATGTAGTCGGATATGACAATGGTGTCAACAAACTGCGCCTCTTTGATATTGAGACGATCGACGAGAGTCTGGTGAAGAAAGGCATTGATTTTGATAAGGAAGATATCGAGAAAAACCTCACGCTCTTTCTCTATCCCGACGACTCAGACGAGGCTGGCAATCTCCTGCGCATCTATCAGCAGTATTTTATGGTGAGCAATGCGGCGCAGCTGATCTTAAAGGAGATGAAGGAAAAGCAGTATGATCTGCGCACCATGTACGACCATGCGGTGATCCAGATCAACGATACACATCCCACGATGGTGATTCCTGAGCTGATCCGTATTCTTGTGGACGATAAGGCTTTTACGATGGACGAAGCAATCGAAGTGGTGAGCAAGACCTGCGCTTACACCAATCATACGATTCTGGCGGAGGCGTTGGAGAAGTGGCCCTTAAAGTATCTGGAGAAGGTGGTGCCGCAGCTTGTACCCATCATCAAGGAGCTGGATAAGCGGGTGGCGAAACAGTATAAGGATCCCAAGGTGCAGATCATTGACAAGGATAAGCGGGTGCACATGGCGCACATCGACATTCACTACGGTTTTTCCGTCAACGGCGTGGCGGCGATCCATACGGAGATTTTGAAAAATACCGAGCTGAATGCCTTCTATCAGATTTATCCGGAAAAATTCAACAATAAGACCAACGGCATCACTTTCAGAAGATGGCTGTTGTCCTGTAACCGTGAGCTGGCAGGCTTTTTGTCGGAGACTATCGGCGACGCCTATAAGAAGGATGCGGCGAAACTGGAGAAGCTCTTAGAGCGCATTGACGATGAAACGGTATTAAACCGCATTGCCGAGATTAAGATGAACCGCAAGAAAGACCTGGCGGCTTATGTGAAAGAGGTGGAGGGCGTGACTCTGAATCCCGACTCCATCTTCGATATCCAGAGCAAACGTCTGCATGAGTATAAGCGCCAGCAGATGAATGCGCTCTACATCATCCATAAGTATTTGGAGATCAAGGGCGGTAAGAAGCCGGCGAGACCGATGACTTTTATCTTTGGGGCCAAGGCGGCGCCCGCTTATGTGATTGCGCAGGACATCATTCACCTGCTGTTGGTGCTGCAGGAGATCGTCAATAACGATCCTGACGTCAGTCCTTACATGACGGTGCTTATGGTGGAGAATTACAATGTTGCTTACGCGGAGAAGATGATCCCCGCCTGCGACATTTCCGAGCAGATCTCGCTGGCATCCAAGGAGGCGTCGGGTACGGGCAACATGAAATTCATGTTAAACGGCGCGGTGACGCTGGGGACTTCCGACGGTGCAAACGTGGAGATCCACGAGCTGGTAGGAGACGACAATATCTACATTTTCGGAGAGAAATCCGAAGCAGTCATCGAGCACTACGAGAAGGCGGATTATGTGTCTAAGGATTACTATAAGAAATCAAAGGTGATCAAGGAAGCGGTGGACTTTATTGTCGGAAAGCAGGCGCTCAAGGTGGGACACAAGGAGAATTTGGAGCGGCTCTACAAGGAGCTGTTGAATAAAGACTGGTTCATGACTCTTTTGGATCTGGAGGATTATATCAAGACCAAGGATCGGATGATGGCGGATTACGAGAATCAGACCAAGTGGAGGAAGATGATGCTTGTAAATATCGCCAAGGCAGGGTTCTTCTCCTCCGACAGGACCATCGAGGAGTACAACAGGGATATCTGGAAGCTAAGATAAGGCTTCAAGTCTTACCAATGCGGGGGCGTAGCTCCCGCATTTTTTGTAGGCTTTTCGCGCTTCGTCCACGCGCCCGGTGCATTCCAGGATCACGCCCATATTGTAGAAGGCGAGATAGGTGTTGACACCCTCTACGGAAAACTCTGTCATAGTGGTAGACTTTTGAAATTCGGCGATCGCTTCTTCAAAGAGCCCGTTATTCATATAAATGAGTCCCATCAGAAAAACAAAGTCCGCGCGCACGGCAAAGGTGTCATAGAGGGAAGCCAGCCCCAGTGCCTCGCGGTTTCTCTTTAAGTCTAACAGGGTGTAGCCGTAAGATTCCACCATCGTCCGCACATAGTCCGGTGCGGGATCCACGGGAAGCGACAGCCCGGCGTCAAAACTCTCGCAGGCTTTCTCGTTGTCCCCCAGTCTGCGGTAGGTCATGCCCAGCTGGCAGTAAAGATAGGGATCCGGTCCCTGTGCGTCAAGTTCCGCCGTAAGCAGCGCAATGTTGCGGCGGCATTTTTCCTGCATGGCGTCGTCGCTTAAGTCATATCCCACGTGGAGAATTGTGACAGGCGCGTCATAAACTTTATGGGGAAGTTCCGGCGCGTGACGGGAAGAAAGCTGCTCATGCACCGTGCCGGTAAAGAAAAACTGCCTGCGGTCGGCGAGGCGGCTGACACGGGTCTGTTCATAGGAAGTGCGGCCGTCTTTGGTAAAGCGGCTGCGGATCAGGATGCGTCCCACGGCGTCTGTGTGATGTTCCATACTTTGCAGGAGGGCGGGGGCATCCAGCTCCTCGATCCATTCGTCGCAGTCGAGGGAAAGGATACGGTCATGGGTGGCCTTTTCCATACAAAAATTCCTGGCGGCGGAAAAATCATCGCACCAGTCGAAGTGAAAGATTCGATCGGTGTATTTTTCTGCGACCGCCAGGGTGCGATCCGTGGAACCTGTGTCCGTCAGCACGATTTCAAAACCGTAAGGCGCAAGACGGCGCAGGCATTCCTCGATATGAGCTTCTTCATTTTTTGCTATGATACAGACTGAGAGCGGAAACAAGGCGGCTCCTTTCAGAATGGGGCTTACGAGGCAGACTGTGCCGCCAGCTCCTTGAGTCTGCGCATGGCAGGTTCAAAGTCCCCGCATTTTTTATAGTAGGTCCTGGCTTTTTCAAACTCGCCCATCGATTCATAGATATCCGCAATCTGGAAGTAGGCGCGGTAGCTGTTTACGCCCTTGCGGGAGGGAGTGGAAAGTTTGGTCGCTTTTTCAAACTCAGCGATGGCGTCTTCCGTTTCGCCCTTTTTCATGTGGAGCATACCCATCAGGTAGACAAAGTCCGCCCTGTCGGAGAACTGGTCGTAATGTTCCTTCAAGGTCATGGCATCGTCATATTTGGCAAGGTTCATCAGGCAGTAGCCGTATGCCTCCATCATATTCTGCGCAAAGTCGGAGGAGGAATCGGTGTTTAACTCAAGCCCCAGCTTATAGTAGTGCGCTGCCTTTTCCAGGTCGTTTAAGGAAAGGTAATTTTGCCCCAGTTGGAAGTACATATAAGGGCTTGGTCCTTTGAGAACCAGATCGTGAAGCAGCATTTCCAAGTTTCTTGTGGCGCGCATCCGTTTGTCGGATTCTTCCACATAACCCTCGTGATAGAAGGTCAGGGGAATCGAAAAACGTTCCGGTTCCTTTCCCTGAAGCGTGCGGACCTGTTCGTGAACGGTTCCCTCATAGTGACAAAAATTTCGGTTAAAGAGCCTGCCGATACGTTCTGACATGATAGAGCGCGCTCCCTGTACCGTGTAGGGATTGTTGCGCATGATCATGCCGACGGCTTTCTGGTTTCTGGCGAGGGAATCCTCAAAATCCGCCAGATTTACATTTTCCAGATATTCGTCGCAGTCGATGATCAGAACCCAATCGTTGGCTGCCTGCTGGATCGAAAAGTTTCTCGCGCTGCTGAAATCGTCACACCACGCAAAATGAAACACTCTGTCCGCATATTTGTGAGCGATTTCCACAGTGCGGTCAACGGAACCTGTGTCCACAACAATGATCTCGAAGCGGCAGGGACGTAGTCTCTTTAAGCATTCTTCGATGTGATTGTCCTCATTTTTTGCAATCATGCACACAGATATGGGTAACATATGACAACACCTCTTTTGTGATTCGTTCCTATAGGTCTATTTTAGCATTTTCTTTCCGCTTCGACAATACGGTTTTTGGGCGGGAAGGGGCGGGAAGAGTGTACTTTTTGTACAAAAACAGGGAAAATATTAGTGAAAAGAGTACAAGGATGACGATATTACGTTTATTGTTGCGTTTGGTGGTTCCTTTTTTTTCAAAAATGTGTTATACTGTCCGAAACGGTGAGGAACGGGGCGCTTCTCATCAAAGAAAAAGCATAGGATAAGGGGAGAAGGAGGTCAATTATGACAAAGGCAGAAATTTTAAAGGCAGAAATTTTGAAGCAGCACAAGAGTGTCAGGCAGTTTGCGATAGAAATGTCGATTCCGTACTCTACGCTGGTTACTGCACTGGATAGAGGCATTGAGGGGATGGCTTACGGGACTGTCATCAGAATGTGTGACAGGCTGAATTTAAATCCGGTGGATTTTACGCCGATCAATCAGAAAAGTCTGCTCGGCGGTAAGATCATGGAAAACCGCGTGATGCAGTACTATGTAAAGCTCAATAAGACCGGGCGTAAGAAGGCGCTTGAACTGATGGAGGACTATGCGCAGCTGGAGAAGTATCAGGCGACCGAAGACTGAATGAAAAGAACTTCTAATTGCTCACGCCAGAGGCAGAAGTAAATTCCTGCGGAATTAACTTCACGAGCACTGCTTCGCAGGCTCGGCGTATTCGCTAAAGCAGCATTCTCTGTGCTGATTGAGGGAAAAAATATGCACTATGATTACTTAGTGGTGGGCGCGGGGCTGTATGGCTCCGTGTTTGCCCATGAGATGCGGGAAAAGGGCCGGCGGGTGCTCGTTATTGACAGGCGTGAGCACATCGCCGGCAATGTTTATACTGACGAGGTGGAGGGGATTCAGGTGCACCGCTACGGTGCGCATATTTTTCATACCTCCGACAAAGAAATATGGAATTATGTAAACCAATTTGCGGAGTTCAACCAGTATATCAATTCGCCGGTGGCGCGTTGGCGTGATGAACTCTACAACCTTCCCTTTAATATGAATACGTTCAGCAGGATGTGGGGCATTGTGACGCCGCAGGAGGCGAAGCGGAAAATCGCGGAGCAGATCGCGGATCTCGGTATCACGGAGCCGCAGAATCTGGAAGAGCAGGCGTTGTCCCTGGTGGGAAAGGATGTCTATGAAAAGTTGGTAAAGGGCTACACAGAGAAACAATGGGGACGGGACTGTAAAGAGCTTCCCGCCTTTATCATCAAGAGGCTGCCCCTGCGCTTTACCTATGACAATAATTATTTCAATGACCGTTATCAGGGCATTCCCATAGAGGGCTATACCCGGATGGTGGAGAGGATGCTGCAGGGGATCGAGGTCAAAACGGGCACGGACTACCGTGGATTTGTGACGGAAGAAGAACAGGACGGGCACATCCTTGTGCGTGACAGAGAAGGAAATACTTACGACAGAGTGGTCTATACGGGGATGATCGACGAGTATTTTGACTTTTCGCTGGGACATTTGGAATACCGCTCCCTGCGCTTTGAGACCGAGACGCTGCCTGACTGCGACAATTATCAGGGCAATGCCGTGGTGAATTACACGGAACGTGAAATTCCATACACGAGAATCATTGAGCACAAGCATTTCGTCTTTGGCACACAGCCGGGCACTGTGATTACCAGAGAGTATCCGGCAGCCCGGCAGGAGGGCGAGGAGCCTTATTATCCTGTGAATAACGAGAAAAACGACGCCCTGTTTGCAAAGTATCAGGCGCTTGCAAAGGAGAGACCGCATGTGATTTTCGGCGGCAGGCTTGGACAGTATCGTTACTACGATATGGATAAGGTGATCGCGGAGGCGCTTATGGCAGCGAAGACGGAGGAGTAGCGTTCAGCACGCGTCATACGCAAAAAAATATATAGGCAGAGTCTTGACAAGAAACAAGGCTCTGCCTATAATATTACCCAGATAGTTTGAAAATCAAAGTATTGGAAACTCAAACAAGATGGAGGCGCTCCCATGAACTGGAACGAGGCAATCAAAGAACTGGATAAAAGAAGAGAAAAAGCGCTTTTGGGCGGCGGACAGAATCGGATCGACAAACAGCACGCAGCGGGTAAGCTGACGGCAAG
This sequence comes from Lachnospiraceae bacterium UBA3282, assembly GCA_002361735.1. Taxonomy (GTDB): domain Bacteria; phylum Bacillota; class Clostridia; order Lachnospirales; family Lachnospiraceae; genus UBA3282. The sequence continues at coordinate 16,869 of DETS01000109.1, forward strand.
AGAGCGGATCGAGGTACTGCTTGACCCCGGTACCTTTGTGGAAGTGGACGGCTTTTTGGAATCCCGCATCGATGATTTTGATCTCGATAAAAGGCGGGTGCCCGGTGACGGTGTAGTGACCGGTTACGGCGAGATCGACGGCAGGCAGGTTTTTGTCGCCAGCGAGGATTTTACGGTGATCGGCGGCACGCTGGGCGAGTATCATTCTTTTAAGATCTGCCGTATTCAGGATATGGCGATGGAGATGAAGGCACCTCTGATCTGCATCAATGACAGCGGCGGCGCGCGAATCGAGGAGGGTATTTCTTCGTTGAGCGGCTACAGTGGGATGTTTCTGCGCCACACGAAGGCATCCGGCGTGATCCCCCAGATCGCAGTGATTCTGGGACCCTGTTCCGGCGGTGCCTGCTATGCGCCCGCCATCTGTGATTTTATCTTTATGGTGAAAGATATTTCCAAGATGTTTATTACCGGACCGAACGTGGTGAAGACGGTCATCAATGAGGAGGTTTCGGTGGAGGAGCTGGGCGGCGCCGAGGTGCACGCAAAAAAGAGCGGTGTGTCTCATTTTACCTACGATACGGAAAATGAATGCCTGATGGGTGTGCGTAAACTGTTATCCTATCTGCCGAGCAACTGGACGGAAAAGCCGCCGGTGGTCAATACCGTAGAGAGACAGAGTCTTCCTTCCCGTATGGGCAGGGTTTTTGGCAGGGGAGACGGCGGCGTAAAATCAGACAGCGCCATGAGAGCCAAGGCGGCAAAAATCAAGGATATCGTTCCGGACAATTCCCGTCACGCCTACGATGTGAAGGAAGTCATTGACTGTATCGTGGATGAGGGCAGCTTTTTTGAGGTGCAGAAAGAATTTGCGACAAACGTGGTGGTAGGATGGTGCCGCATGGAGGGCAAGGTCGTCGGTATCGTGGCAAACCAGCCTAATTCCATGGGTGGTTCCCTGGATTATCATGCGTCTGATAAAACAGCTAGATTTATACGCTTTTGCGATTGTTTTAACATACCGCTCGTCACACTGATTGACGTGCCTGCTTTTCTGCCCGGTACGGCACAGGAACATAACGGCATTATCCGTCATGGCGCAAAAATTCTCTACGCCTATTCGGAGGCAACCGTGCCCAAGATATCCCTGATCATGCGTAAGGCTTACGGCGGCGCTTACATTGCCATGAACTCGAAGGAGATGGGAGCGGATATCGTGTACGCCTGGCCGATCGCGGAGATCGCGGTGATGGGAGCGGACGGCGCGGTCAATATCGCCTTTAAGAGAAAGATCAAGGCGGCTGCCGATCCCGAGGCGATGCGTGCACAGTGCAAAAAAGAGTATGAAGATCGCTTCTTAAATCCTTATGTGGCGGCGGCGAGGGGCTATGTCAATGAGGTGATCAAGCCGGAGGAGACCAGGGCGGCGCTGATCAAGGCGCTGCGAGGATTGAAGAATAAGCAGGCGGAGAATCCGAAGAAGAAGCATGGAAATATACCGCTGTAAATGATAGAAGCTTATAGAAGCGCAACATAATAGGGTTATCTGTAAGTTCCTGCGCAAACTCGCACCGTTAATGCCTGCGGCATGACGGTGCTCAGACAGTGCTTCGGAACTTACAGATAACCCTATTATGTTGCGCAGTTACTAAATGTATTGAAATGCAATAAGAAAGTGTAGATTTGATAAGGCAGGATGATAAAGTAATCGGCCGGTCCTGTAGCACTGTTTGAGTGCAGTCATGCCGCAGGCATTAACTGCACGAGTTTGCGAAAGGACCAGCCGGTTACTTTATTATTCTGCCTGTCTGCCGTAATGCATTATAAAAGCGGCAGACCAATAGGCCAACCGCTTTTGATATTCTATGAGTGTGCGTCCTAGCAGTAGCTGTTGAACATCATGCCGCTGTAGGCGCTGGTGATGTAGGGGCTTGCGAAGTTCTTGCCGGGGTTCTTGTAGGCCACAATCACGTTGTTGACGTAGTGCATCGGATTAAGGGCAACCTGGTTTGACTTGCGCAACACCGAATTGGTGAAGCCCTTCATGGAGGAAAACGCTTCCTTTGCGTCCTCGCTGGTGGCTTTCTGGCGCAGAACGTTATTGTCCACTTCCAGAGTACCGTCCAAATTCAGGTTCAACCCTGCGGAGGTGAGTCCTTTTGCGTAGACTCTGGCAACGCTGCTCATCTCGTTAAAGAGCCGTCCGCTCTTAGGCTGATCGCTGCGATATTCGGAAACTGCCTGTAAGAAGGAATTATAACCTCTCACAAGGGTATTGATATTTTCTGTTAAAGATTCCACATCGGTCTTAATGCCGATGGTAGCCGTCTCGCCTTCCTCACTGCTCACACCGTGGAACTGCAGTTCGTATGTGTTGTCCAGCGTGTAGCGGTTGGCAATGGAAGTATGCGGCTCTCCGTTTACCAAGAAGGAAGCGTTCGTGGCGGGGGAGGCTACATAGTCAAGCCCCAGATAATCAACCACGCCCGCGGTCTTACTGGTGCGCTGGTCGGATATGATAAACTGCGCTTTCTTACCTTCTTTTAAGCCCGTGGCATCCGATTCGATCCGCAGGGCAGAACCGCCGTTTTCATCCGTTATAATTTGAGCGGACATGCCGATATTTGCATTGTTGATCAGACGGGATAAGCGCGCCTGTACATCTCTGTTGGTGTTGCTTGCCTTGATGCTGAACTGAAATTCGTAGCTTAGATCTTCGATTCCCACATCAAAAGAGTAGGTGTCGGGAGCAAGCGCCACAGGTTCGTCTTCGGGCAGGAACTTTCCGAGATTTACCTGCGAGGAAGCAAGATGATTTACTTCCACCTCATAAGTGGGGAAATCATCATCCGGCTTTTTTGACCCGATGTATTTGGCAGTGGCGATATTCTCATTATTGGAATAAGCCACCTTTTTATTCAGAAGTTCGTCTTCATCAAGACCTCCTAAGGAAGCGATGGTATTGCGAAGCTCTCTGGCATTCTCCTTGATTCCCACAGCAAACTGCTGAGATTCCTTGCTGGTATCCAGAATGAACAGAGGAGACTCCTTATTCATCTTTACAATGGAATTATACACGCTGCGGAGCTCGCTCTTTTTATGCGTATCATAAGGCGTGCTCGACTTGGGCGCGTAGGTGGTCATGTAGAAATTATAGACGTTCGTTAAGTTATTGACTGTGTTGAAACCCATAAGCCCCTCCTTTCTTCCGTGAAATTCTCGCAGACGCTTCCGTTGGCTGTCCGTAGCCTGCAAAGCGTCTTTGTGGGCTTTCTACCTAATTATATATTATCATATCGGTTTTCGTTGCAAAATGCAAGTATTTGCGGAAAATTACCGTTGTTTTTCCGCATAGTAATACTGTTATGTTATATATCGTATCGATTGCGGGTTTTGTAAAGAGGGAAAAGCAGAAAAAAATGATTTTTTTGGGGAGAAAATAAGGAAAAACAGTTGACTTGCCGTTCTTCGTATGATATATTGTGTGAGCGAGATGAGATTCAGGTCTTTTTTTTATGCTCAAAATAGTAAAGGATCGTAATACACTGGAGGTGGCAAGATGCGCACAAGGATCACATTGGCTTGTACAGAATGCAAGCAGCGTAACTACAATACGACAAAGGATAAGAAGACCCATCCCGACAGGATGGAGACGAAGAAGTATTGCAGATTCTGCAAGAGACATACCTTGCATAAAGAGACGAAGTAATAGGTGTCGTTTGAAAAGGAGAAGATTATGGCAGATTCGGCAAAGACAGAGAAGAAAGTCAAATTCTTTGACGGCGTAAAGGCTGAGTTTCAGAAGATCAGCTGGCCGGATAAGGATTCCCTCTTAAAACAGTCTATCGCGGTTACCGTGATTTCCCTGGTAGTAGGGGTAATCATTGCGGTGATTGATTTCGGCCTGCAGTATGGCGTGGATTTTATCACGACGCTGAAATTTTAAGACAGGTTCTTGATCGAAAAGCTTAGGCAGGGAGGACTCGTATGGCAGAGGCGAATTGGTATGTTGTGCATACTTATTCCGGTTATGAGAATAAGGTGAAGGCCAACATAGAAAAAACAATCGAGAACAGACATCTGGAGGAAGAAATTCTGGAAGTCAAGGTGCCGATGCAGGATGTTACCGAGCTGAAAAACGGTGCACGCAAGACGGTTCAGAAAAAGATGTTCCCCGGATATGTTTTGATCAATATGATCATGAACGACGATACCTGGTATGTCGTGAGAAATACCAGAGGCGTGACGGGCTTTGTGGGACCGGGCAGTAAGCCGGTGCCCCTCACCGAGGCGGAGATGAAGCCGCTCGGCATTAAGATGGAGAATATGACCGTCGATTTTGCAGAAGGCGATACCATTGCGGTGGTGGCTGGTGTTTGGAAAGATACCGTCGGCGTCGTACAAAGGATCGATTACGGCAAACAGACCGCTACTATTAACGTGGAGCTGTTTGGCAGAGAGACCCCCGTGGAGATCAGCTTCGCGGAGGTACGAAGCATGCGTTAGATATTTATTCCGCGCGAGCGGTTTAGGTATGTGTGGAAGTCGAAAGACGCTATACCACAATAATATTAGGAGGTGCCGAAATGGCAAAGAAAGTAGAAGGCTACATCAAGTTACAGATTCCTGCCGGCAAGGCAACGCCGGCGCCCCCGGTTGGTCCTGCACTTGGACAGCACGGGGTAAACATCGTTGAATTTACGAAGCAGTTCAACGCAAAGACAGCCGACAAGGGTGATGTGATCATCCCCGTTGTCATCACAGTGTATGCAGACAGAAGCTTCAGCTTCATCACGAAGACTCCCCCTGCAGCAGTACTCTTAAAGAAGGCGTGCAACATCAAGTCCGGTTCCGCTACCCCTAACAAGGCGAAGGTGGCGACGATTTCCAAGGCGAAGCTTCAGGAGATCGCGGAGATGAAAATGCCTGACTTAAACGCGGCAAGCGTCGAGGCGGCAATGAGCATGATCGCCGGTACTGCGAGAAGCATGGGCATCACAGTAGAAGAGTAATGGAGGGTTCGAGATGAAACACGGTAAAAAATATCAGGAGGCAGCCAAGCTGGTGGATCGTTCTGTGCAGTACGATACCGCAGAGGCAATCGCCTTGGTAAAAAAGACAGCGACAGCGAAATTTGACGAGACAGTTGAGGTTCATATCAGAACAGGCTGTGACGGTCGTCACGCAGAGCAGCAGATCCGCGGCGCGGTAGTGCTGCCCAACGGAACCGGTAAGACGGTACGCGTTCTTGTATTTGCAAAGGGTGATAAGGTAAACGAGGCGGAGGCAGCGGGCGCCGATCACGTAGGCGGCGAGGAGCTGATTCCCAAGATTCAGAACGAAGGCTGGCTTGATTTCGATGTAGTGGTTGCAACTCCCGACATGATGGGCGTTGTAGGTCGTCTCGGTAAGGTGCTCGGTCCCAAAGGTCTGATGCCCAACCCGAAGGCGGGTACGGTCACCATGGATGTGGCGAAGGCAATCAGCGATATCAAGGCCGGTAAGATCGAGTACAGATTGGATAAGGCAAATATCATCCACGTACCCGTAGGAAAGACCTCCTTTGAGGAGAGCAAGCTGCAGGAGAACTTTGACGCGCTGATGGAAGCGATCGTTAAGGCAAAGCCTTCGGCATTAAAGGGTCAGTATCTCAGAAGCATCACGCTGGCTACCACTATGGGCCCCGGCGTAAAGGTGAACGTGGCGAAGTACTAAAAGGCAGATACGCCGCGTAGAACAGAATATGGAGAAATGAAACAGAGAGCGGTGTGCTGCGGCATGCCGCTCTCTTTGTACGTGAATATATTTTGCTATGGGGATAAGATATGGTATACTATACGCATGGCAAAAAGAAAATCACGAAAAAAGAAAAAAAGAATAAGGCTGAGCCGCAGTTTTCTCATGCCGTTTATGATTACCCTGACGGTAGTGGCGGCGATAGGCGTTCTTGCGCTGGCGGCGCACCACTGGATCACGGAGCCTGTCAGGAAAGAATCGACCAAATTAGTCAATGAGAGACGGGGAGACAGAAACGAGACGGAAAAGGAGCAGCCGCCGCAGGAGACGGTAGAACCGGCAGAGCCGAATGAAGCGCCTGTGCCGGAAGAAGCACCTTCCGGGTATCAGAGCGAACCGGACGATCCGGCGTACCTTGCGGAGAACAATATCTGTGTCAGGGAGCCGTCCGTGTCAGGGCAGGTGACGCTTGCTTTTGCGGGCGATGTCCTTTTTGACGACCACTATGCCATCACCGGGCTTGTGCGCGCAGACGGCGATATTTCCAAAGGCATATCGCCCGAGGTGATCGAGCGGATGCAGGCGGCGGATGTGATGATGTTAAATAATGAGTTTGCTTATTCCAACCGCGGGACGCCTCTTGAGGAAAAGCAGTTTACCTTTCGGGCAAGACCGGAGACGGTGGTTTATCTAACTGACATGGGCGTCGATATCGTATCTCTGGCGAATAACCACGCTTATGATTACGGACCGGAGGCTTTGACGGATACATTGGATACTTTGCGGGGAGCGGCGATTCCCTATGTGGGTGCGGGGCGGAACATCGACGAGGCGCGAAAACCAGTCTACTTTATTATAGGAGATATCAAGGTCGCCTTTGTGTCGGCAACGCAGATTGAGCGGCTGGATACACCGGATACGAAAGAGGCGACGGCGGATTCCCCCGGTGTGTTCCGCTGCTGGAATGGGGATAAGCTGTTGGAGACCGTGCAGGAAGCCGACCGCAACAGCGATTTTGTGGTGGTCTATGTCCATTGGGGAACAGAGAACGTGGCGGAGCTTGACTGGGCACAGTTAAAGCAGGCGCCTGAGCTGGTTGGCGCGGGAGCGGATCTGATCATTGGCGATCATCCGCACTGTCTGCAGCCTATCGGTGTGATACGGGGTGTGCCCGTGATTTACAGTATGGGTAATTTCTGGTTCAATTCAAAGACTTTGGACACAGGCTTGGTGGAAGTGGTGATCGACGAGTCGGGGATCGTGAGTTATCAGTTTGTGCCCTGCCTGCAGAGCGGATGTAAGACCACACTCCTGCAGGGCGCGGAGAAGGAGCGGGTGCTCGCTTATCTGCGCAGCATATCCGAGGGTGTGCAGATCGATGGGGATGGGTTTGTAAGCTGGTAGAAGTAAATTCCTTCGGAATTAACTTCACGAGCGCTGCTTCGCAGGCTCGGCATTTCGCGGAGAAATTCTATGTTTCACCTAGGAAAATGCCTGAAATACGGGCATTCTCCGCATTGATTTAAAGGTGAATAAAAATATTTTCTGAAAATGAAACTTTCGGGGCGGCTGAATCGTATTCATGATAGAAGGGAAAGAGGCAAGTCTGCATCAAGCAACAGATTAGGAAAGGAACAATGATTATGAAGATAGGAAATTACGGATACGATTCGTGGATTCACAATAATAATACCCCCAAGGCGGGGAATGGCAGCCGTCCTGCGCAGACCGACGAGACGCAGGAAGAAAAAAGCCTGAGGACATGACCTACCGCGAGCAGATCCTTGCGCATATGGAGGAGATGGCAAAGAAGGTAAAGGACGGCACCGTGGAGCCGACCTTCCAGACGGGCGCCCAGACTTTTACCATCAAGGAATGGGAGAAGCTGCTGGCTGATTTTGACGATGCGGAGGAGGCTCTGCAGGAGCAGATCAAAGAGATCATTGCGGAAGTGGAAGAACAGGCGGCGAAAGAGGCGCTCAGACGGCAGGTTGAGAGCGGAACGGCGGCTCCCGGAGAAGTGACAGATGTGTCAGTTCCCACGGCTGCCCTGCCGACTGCGGAGACGGCAGGCAGTGTGGCGAATCCCAAGGCGGATGAAAATGGCGGAGCGGCGGCTCCGACGATTCCGACAGCGACAGTGGCGGCGGGTAATGCGGCTTCTTCAAATACGGCGGCAGAGAAGACGGATGCTGTCTCCGAGGAGGAAGCGGAGAAAGTCGGCGCACTGCTCACGGATGAGGTGACCAAGTGCAGCTTCCCCACTGACGATCCGAAGCAGAAGCACTGGTTTATCACCTGCTACGGGCAGGACGGGATCATGTGCAAGGAAGCGTGGTTTGACGGGACGAAATGGGTGAATCGGGACTGTTGGGATCTCAAGTATACGGAACCGGGGCAGCGCGAGAAGGTGCTGGCATTTATCCAGCGGTTCCCGCAGGACGCGAACCTGCGTTTTGCATCCCACAAAGAATTTTGGGAGGATTTTCTCGCGGGAAAGATTGATGAGGACGACTTTGTCAACTTCTTTGAGACTTCCACAGACGAGAACGGTGTGCCGAATTATACCTACGAGAAGGATGGTTCCACCTACTTCGACCGGGAGAAAGTGAAGTATGCCAAATATATGAATGATTTCGGCGCACATTTTTACACGCGGGAGGAGATGGAGGCGATTCGGGAAGCGGTCATGCGCGAGAACCGCAGGGGACTGCAAAAGATTTCCGACTACGACGGGCAGATGAAGGTTCCGGACGGTGTAAAAGATAAAGATGTCCGGGAGGAGGAAGACGAGGAAGAAAAATCCCGCATCATTACCAAACCGGATGGCTCCACCGTTTTGCAGATCGAGACAAACTTCGGCGTGATGGAGATTGAGATTGCGGAGGCGCAGAAGTTCGGACTGAAATATGAAGCGCATCCCCAGAATGAGGCTGGCAGAATTATGTCGTCAAGTCCGTTTGCCCATACGACAGTCACTGACTCTGCGACAGAGTAGTCGCATGGATTTGCGTAACAGAAATTCAAATTGCGGCATAAGGGAGGAAGCATATGAGCATCAGCGGCGTAGGAAGTCGGAATACTTACATTTATAACACAAGAACCGGAAAGCTTTCCGCAAAGGACGGGCAGCAGGATGCCTTTGTGGATTACTTTAACGGGGATATCAGCGGTGATGAGGATGACACCCTGAACGGGTTTGACAGAGCCAGAAAAGCGGATATCAATCATCTGATCGAAGACTGGAAGAAGTTTGACAGGAGTATTTTTAACGACCCTGAGAAAGAGGAGTATGAGATCACCACAGAGATCGTTGACGCGGCGACTTCTACCGTACAGGTGGACGGCGACAAAATTATTACACGCTACAGTGGCTGCTTATTTGCCTATATCGATCCCTCTGAACTTTTTCAAAAAGCAGGACCGTTCCAGACGCGAGAACATAAGGATTACGACCCTTCTGACAACAGTGTCAGTATTGCCGTGGGTGATGTATTTGACCTTGGAAACGGCTACAGGCTGCGCGTGGGCGAGGATGAAGTTTATTGTGAAGGGTACGGAAACAAAAACGGGGAAAAGGATGAGAGAGTGCAGGCGCTGGCGTGGGGGCTTGGCGCACTGATCCACTTTTCGGAGGGACGGTGGTCCAGTCTTATGCTGGAGTTTGGTTACAGGGGCAGCAGTGACGTGCTGGGCGGCACAACGCCCATGCTGTTGGAGCTGCTGCGGCAGCTTGGCGTAGATACCGACCGGGAATTTATCTTAAACGGGACGAAGTGCGAGGTGCGCGGCGGCAAGATCCATGAAGTCGGCGACAAATGGGGCGTGCCGGGCGCTGTGCGGGATGAGGCACTCAGGAAGTACGATGAGGAGATGTCCCGTCCGCTTTCGAGTTGGAAGTGAATAAATTGACTGGAATCTATAAAAACAGTTGACAGCCCTTTGCCCGCTGTGCTATAGTAGCAAAGGTTGCAAAACCATGCCGAAGACAGCAGGTGCCGTATTGCCGGCGTAAGAGTCCGCCTGCCGAGGAGAGATGCGAGAACTGTTCTATTAGAAAGAATGATATTTTCGTCCTCCCTGTCTTCAGGGGGGATTTTTTTACCCCCACAAAATAAAAAAGGAGGTAATGACATGGCAAAAGTGGAATTGAAGAAACCGATCGTAGACGAGATCGCCGCTGCCGTAAAAGACGCTCAGTCAGTCGTTTTGGTTGACTACCGCGGTCTTACGGTGGAGCAGGATACACAGCTTCGTAAGACGCTACGTGAAGCCGGGATCACCTACAAGGTTTACAAGAACACGATGATGAATTTTGCATTCAAGGGCACGGACTGCGAAGCGCTGCTTCCCTATCTGGAAGGCCCCAGTGCGGTTGCCATCTCCACAGAGGATGCGACGGCTCCCGCCAGAGTGCTGTGCAAATTCGCAAAGACCGCAGAAGCCCTTGAGGTAAAAGGCGGCATCGTGGAAGGCATCGCTTACGATGCAAAAGGAATCGAGAATATCTCGAAGATTCCTTCCAGAGAAGAACTGCTGTCCAAGCTGCTTGGCAGTATCCAGTCTCCGATTGCAAACTTCGCCCGCGTGATGAATCAGTTGGCGGAGAAAGGCGGCGCATCCGAATGTGAGGCGCCCGCAAAGGAGGAAGCACCCGCAGAAGCGCCTGTAGAGGAAGCGGCACCTGCGGAGGCACCCGCTGAGGAGGCGGCTCCCGCAGAGGAAGCACCCGCGGCAGAGTAAGCAGTAATTATCTTGAAACTGAATCATAAAGGAGGAAAATAATCATGGCAAAGTTATCTACCCAGGAATTGATCGATGCGATCAAAGAGTTGACAGTATTAGAGTTAAATGATCTCGTAAAGGCTTGCGAGGAGGAGTTCGGTGTATCCGCAGCAGCGGGCGTTGTGGTTGCGGCAGCAGGCGGTGACGCAGGTGCGGCAGCAGGCGAGGAGAAGACCGAGTTTGATGTTGAGCTGACCGATGTAGGTCCTAACAAGGTTAAGGTCATCAAGGTGGTTCGTGAGGCTACCGGCCTTGGCTTGAAGGAGGCGAAGGATCTGGTTGATTCCGCTCCGAAGATGGTGAAGGAAGGCGCTTCCAAGGAAGAAGCTGACGACATCAAGGCTAAGCTCGAGGCAGAGGGCGCAAAGGTTACCCTCAAGTAATCAGGCAAAAAAACGGACCGTCCGTGCGCGCAGGCGTGCGGGCGGTTTTGCTGTGAGCAAGCTCCCACAGCCAAATTGTACATTTCCTTCCGCACGGCTCAAAGCTTTCGCAAATTTCTTATTGACTCCCGCATGAACTTGTAGTAGAATGGATAGTGCACTATTGTGGTGTGCTATGCTTTTTTATGGTCTCTTTTTTGACAAAAAGCATGAATCAATCATAAAGAACGGGGTGAAATGTCAATGGAAAAGAACAGAATCCGTAAGACGGCAGCCGGCAGAAATACGCGAATGTCCTATGCACGACAGAAAGAGGTTCTGGAAATGCCGAACCTGATCGAGGTTCAGAAGAATTCGTACCAATGGTTTCTGGATGAAGGCTTAAAGGAAGTGTTTGACGATATTTCTCCGATCTCCGATTACAGCGGTCATCTGAGTCTGGAATTTGTTGACTTTGAGCTGTGTGAGGACGACGTCAAGTATTCGATTGAAAAATGTAAGGAGAGAGACGCCACCTACGCAGCCCCTCTCAAGGTGAAAGTCCGCCTGATCAATAAGGAAAAGGACGAGATTACGGAACATGAGATTTTTATGGGCGATCTGCCGCTGATGACGCAGACGGGCACCTTTGTGATCAACGGTGCAGAGCGTGTTATTGTCAGCCAACTCGTGCGCTCCCCCGGCATTTATTACGGGATCGGGCATGATAAGATCGGTAAAAGGCTCTTTTCCGCAACAGTGATCCCCAACCGCGGGGCATGGTTAGAGTACGAGACGGATTCTAACGATGTCTTTTACGTGCGCGTTGACAGGACCAGAAAGGTGCCGATCACGGTGCTGATCCGTGCGATGGGCGTTGGTTCCAATGATGAAATCAGAGAGCTTTTCGGCGATGAGCCGAAGATTGAGGCGAGCTTTGCAAAGGATACTTCCGAGAATTATCAGGAAGGACTTTTGGAGCTGTATAAAAAGATCCGCCCCGGCGAGCCTTTGAGCGTCGAGAGTGCGGAAAGCCTTATTATGGCAATGTTCTTCGACCCCAGAAGATATGATCTGGCGAAGGTAGGCAGATATAAATTCAATAAAAAGCTGATGTTTAGGAATCGGATCAGGCATCATATCCTTGCGGAGGATGTGGTGGATACCCTGACGGGAGAGATTCTGGCAAAGGCAGGGGACAAGGTGACGGCTGAGATGGCGGATGCCATTCAGAATGCCGCTGTTCCTTCTGTGCTGATTCAGACAGAGGAGAAGAATGTTAAAGTTCTCTCCAATATGATGGTGGACATCACCAATTTTGTGGACTGCAATCCCAAAGAACTTGGTATTACGGAGCTTGTCTACTATCCTGTGCTGCAGCAGCTTTTGGATGAGTACGGCAAGGATCCCGAGGAGCTTTACGACGCGATTCGCAAGAACGTTCACAATCTGATTCCGAAACATATTACCAAGGAAGATATTTTGGCTTCCATTAACTATAATATTCATCTCGAGTACGGCATCGGCAACGACGATGACATCGACCATCTGGGCAACCGC
>DETS01000109.1:29618-31295 GCA_002361735.1 Lachnospiraceae bacterium UBA3282
ATCGACCATCTGGGCAACCGCCGTATCCGTGCGGTGGGCGAGCTTTTGCAGAACCAGTACCGCATCGGTCTTTCCCGTCTTGAGAGAGTGGTGCGCGAGAGGATGACCACCCATGACGCGGAGGAAATCTCGCCGCAGGTGCTGATCAACATTAAGCCCGTGCAGGCGGCAGTGAAGGAGTTCTTCGGATCTTCCCAGCTGTCCCAGTTCATGGATCAGAACAATCCGCTCGGTGAGTTGACGCATAAGAGACGTCTTTCCGCCCTTGGTCCCGGTGGTCTTTCCAGAGACCGTGCAGGATTCGAGGTGCGTGACGTACACTATACGCATTACGGCAGAATGTGCCCGATTGAGACACCCGAGGGTCCCAATATCGGTCTGATCAACTCCCTTGCATCTTATGCGAGGATCAACGAATACGGTTTTGTGGAGGCGCCCTACAGAAAGATTGATAAGAGCGATCCGCAGAATCCCCGTGTTACGGATGAGACGGTCTATATGACGGCGGATGAAGAAGATAATTACCATGTAGCGCAGGCTTCCGCACCCCTTGATGAGAACGGCTACTTTACGAGGAACAGTGTGTCCGGCCGTTATAAGACGGAGACGCAGGAATACCCGAAGACGATGTTTGATTTTATGGATGTGTCTCCTAAGATGGTATTTTCCGTGGCGACGGCGCTCATTCCTTTCTTACAGAATAATGACGCGAACCGCGCGTTGATGGGTTCTAACATGCAGAGACAGGCAGTGCCGCTGCTCTTTACGGAGGCTCCCGTTGTGGGAACCGGTATGGAACCGAAGGCGGCTGTGGACTCCGGCGTCTGCGTGGTGGCGAAAAAATCCGGCACGGTGGACTACGTGGCGGCGGATGTGATCAAAATGAGCTGTGATGACGGGACGAAGGAAGAATACCACCTGATGAAATTCTCCCGCAGTAACCAGTCCAACTGCTATAACCAAAAGCCCATTGTGCAGAAAGGCATGCACGTGGAGGAGGGTGAGGTGATCGCGGACGGTCCCTCTACCGCAGGCGGCGAGCTGGCGCTGGGCAAGAACCCGCTGATCGGCTTTATGACCTGGGAAGGCTATAATTACGAGGACGCTGTCCTTTTAAGTGAAAGACTGGTGCAGGAGGATGTTTACACGTCCGTGCACATGGAAGAATATGAAGCGGAGGCGCGTGATACCAAACTTGGACCCGAAGAAATCACCAGGGATGTTCCCGGTGTCGGTGACGATGCGCTTAAGGATCTGGACGATAGAGGTATCATCCGCATCGGCGCAGAGGTGCGTGCAGGCGATATTCTGGTAGGTAAGGTGACGCCGAAGGGCGAGACCGAGCTTACCGCGGAGGAGAGGCTGCTGCGTGCCATCTTCGGTGAAAAAGCAAGAGAGGTGAGAGATACCTCCCTGAAAGTGCCTCACGGCGAATACGGTATCGTTGTGGATGCCAAGGTGTTTACCAGAGAGAACGGCGATGAGCTGTCTCCCGGCGTGAATCAGGCAGTCCGCATTTACATTGCGCAAAAGAGAAAGATTTCCGTAGGTGATAAGATGGCAGGCCGTCACGGTAACAAGGGTGTGGTTTCCCGTGTGCTGCCGGTGGAGGATATGCCTTATCTGCCCAACGGACGTCCCCTTGATATTGTGTTGAATCCTCTGGGCGTGCCTTCC
>DETS01000109.1:31614-37214 GCA_002361735.1 Lachnospiraceae bacterium UBA3282
GTGCCTTCCCGTATGAACATCGGGCAGGTGCTGGAGATTCACCTTTCCCTAGCGGCAAAGGCGCTTGGTTTTGATGTGGCGACGCCTGTGTTTGACGGCGCAAAAGAGGATGATATCATGGATACTCTGGATCTGGCAAACGACTATGTCAATCTGGAGTGGGAAGATTTTGAAAAGAAGCATAAAGAGGAACTGTTACCTGAGGTGATGGAGTATCTGTCCAAGAACAGGGAGCACAGAAAACTCTGGAAGGGCGTACCCATTTCCAGAGACGGTAAAGTGAGACTTCGTGACGGCAGAACGGGTGAGTATTTCGATTCCCCTGTCACCATCGGTCACATGCACTACTTGAAACTCCATCATCTGGTGGACGATAAGATTCATGCGCGTTCTACGGGGCCTTACTCTCTGGTAACGCAGCAGCCTTTGGGCGGTAAGGCGCAGTTCGGCGGTCAGCGTTTCGGTGAGATGGAAGTGTGGGCGCTCGAGGCATACGGCGCGGCTTATACGCTGCAGGAGATCCTGACCGTGAAGTCCGACGATGTGGTGGGGCGTGTCAAGACCTACGAGGCGATCATCAAGGGCGACAACATCCCCGAGCCCGGTATTCCGGAGTCCTTCAAGGTGCTCTTAAAGGAGCTGCAGTCCCTGGGACTGGATGTCAGAGTGCTGCGAGACGATCAGACCGAGGTCGAGATCATGGAGACCATCGACTACGGCGATACCGATTATCGCTACGAGATCGAAGGCGATTCCAGAGGCTATGATTACGAGCAGGAATCCTTCGGTTCCATGGGATACCAGCGTCAGGAGTTTGACGAGGACAGCGGGCAGCTCGTGAGCAGCGATGAGGACGAGGCTGACGTGATAGAAGACGAGGCGTTTGAGGAAGTATACGAATAACAACGCGAAAAGTACTTCTAAAGACGTCCAGCCATAGGACTGAGACGCAAAATCAGCAAAGCTGATTTAGAAGTACTAAGTTTCGCGTGAGAGAATGCCAAAAACGGCATTCTCTGCATGAATATATATAGATGGAGGACAATGCAGGATGTCAGAAATGAGACAGGAAGCGTATCAACCCATGACATTTGACGCGATCAAGATCGGGCTGGCGTCGCCGGAAAAGATCAGGGAATGGTCCAGAGGCGAGGTCACCAAGCCTGAGACGATCAATTATAGAACCTTAAAACCCGAAAAAGAGGGGTTGTTCTGCGAGAAGATCTTCGGACCCAGCAAGGACTGGGAATGTCACTGCGGTAAGTATAAAAAGATCCGCTATAAGGGCGTCGTCTGCGATCGCTGCGGCGTTGAGGTGACGAAGTCCAGTGTCCGCAGAGAGCGGATGGGACGTATCGAGCTGGCAGCGCCGGTATCCCATATTTGGTATTTCAAGGGGATTCCCAGCCGTATGGGGCTGATTCTCGATCTTTCCCCCAGAGTGCTTGAAAAAGTGCTCTACTTTGCGTCCTATATCGTGCTGGACGGCGGCGAGACCGATTTGGATTACAAGCAGGTGCTTTCCGAGAAAGAATATCAGGATGCCAGAGAGACTTGGGGCAATAAGTTCCGGGTAGGTATGGGTGCGGAGGCAATCAAGGAGCTTCTGCAGGCAATCGATTTGGAGGAAGAAGCGGCAGAGCTGAAGGAGGGCTTAAGAGAGTCCACCGGTCAGAAGCGCGCCCGCATTATCAAGAGACTGGAAGTTGTGGAAGCGTTTCGTGAGTCCGGGAATCAGCCTGAGTGGATGATCATGGACGTGATCCCGGTGATTCCGCCCGATCTGCGTCCTATGGTGCAGCTGGACGGCGGTCGTTTTGCGACTTCCGACTTAAACGATCTCTACAGAAGGATCATCAACAGAAATAACCGTCTGAAAAGACTTCTCGAGCTCGGCGCTCCGGATATCATTGTCCGCAACGAGAAACGTATGCTGCAGGAAGCGGTGGATGCGCTGATCGATAACGGCAGGAGAGGACGTCCCGTGACAGGGCCCGGAAATAGAGCATTGAAGTCCCTTTCCGATATGCTGAAAGGTAAGTCCGGACGTTTCCGTCAGAATCTGCTCGGTAAGCGTGTTGACTATTCCGGTCGATCCGTTATCGTGGTCGGTCCCGAGTTAAAGATTTACCAGTGTGGTCTGCCGAAGGAGATGGCGATCGAGCTGTTTAAGCCCTTTGTTATGAAGGAGCTGGTGTTCCGCGGCATCTCGCAGAATATCAAAGCGGCGAAAAAGCTGGTAGAGAGACTGGATACTCAGGTGTGGGATGTACTGGAGGAGGTCATCAAGGAGCATCCGGTGATGTTAAACCGTGCACCTACCTTGCACAGACTCGGTATTCAGGCATTTGAGCCTATTTTAGTAGAGGGTAAGGCAATCAAGCTTCATCCCCTCGTATGTACCGCGTTCAACGCCGATTTCGACGGAGACCAGATGGCGGTCCACCTTCCTTTGTCCGTAGAGGCACAGGCGGAGTGCAGATTCCTGCTGCTCTCCCCGAACAACCTGTTAAAGCCTTCGGACGGCGGTCCTGTGGCAGTGCCTTCTCAGGATATGGTGCTTGGCATCTACTATCTGACACAGGAGAGACCCGGCGCGGCAGGTGAGGGTAAGTTTTTCAAGAATGTAAACGAGGCGATCCTTGCCTATGAGAATAAGGTATGTACCTTGCATACCAGAATCACTGTCAGAGTGACGAAAAAGAATGCTGACGGCGAGGAGGTTTCCGGCAATGTAGAATCTACGCTGGGCAGATTCCTCTTTAATGAGATCCTTCCGCAGGATCTTGGCTTCGTGGACAGGAGAAAACCGGAGAATCTGTTGAAGCTTGAGGTGGATTTCCATGTCGGCAGAAAGCAGTTAAAGCAGATCCTGGAGAAGGTCATCAACATCCACGGCGCAGTGCGTACGGCGGAAGTGCTCGACCTGATCAAGGCGACCGGCTATAAGTATTCCACGCAGGCGGCAATGACCGTTTCCATTTCCGATATGACCGTGCCGGCGCAGAAGGCGGAGATGCTTGAGGCGGCACAGGCGATGGTAGATAAGATCTCCATGAACTTCCGCAGAGGTTTGATCACGGAGGAGGAGAGATATCACGCGGTTGTGGAGACTTGGAACGATACCGATAAAGAGTTGACCGAGGTACTGCTTGCCGGTCTCGATAAATATAACAATATCCATATGATGGCCGATTCCGGCGCCCGTGGTTCTAATCAGCAGATCAAACAGCTTGCCGGCATGCGTGGTCTGATGGCAGATACCACAGGACGTACCATCGAGCTGCCGATCAAGTCCAATTTCCGTGAAGGTCTGGACGTTTTGGAGTACTTCATGTCTGCCCATGGCGCACGTAAGGGTCTGTCCGATACCGCTTTGCGTACCGCTGACTCCGGTTATCTGACCAGACGTATGGTGGACGTTTCCCAGGAACTCATTATCCGGGAGACTGACTGCTGTGAGGGCAGGGATGAACTTCCCGGCATGGTGGTCAAGGCGTTCATGGATGGTAAGGAGACCATTGAAGGGCTGAAGGACAGAATCACGGGACGATTCTCCTGTGAGGATATTGTAGATAATGACGGCAAGATGATCGTGAAGAGAAACCACATGATCACGCCCGCCCGCGCTGCCAGAATTTTAAGCGTCGGCATGGATGAGAATGGGGAACCGATAGAGGGCGAGAGACAGATCAAGGAAGTGAAGATCCGCACGATCTTGACCTGCCGTTCCCATGTAGGTATTTGCGCGAAGTGCTACGGCGCGAATATGGCGACCGGCGAACCCGTTCAGGTCGGCGAGGCTGTCGGTATCATTGCGGCACAGTCCATCGGTGAGCCCGGTACACAGCTTACCATGCGTACCTTCCATACCGGCGGTGTGGCAGGTGACGATATCACACAGGGGCTTCCCCGTGTAGAGGAGCTTTTTGAGGCACGTAAGCCGAAGGGACTGGCGATCATCGCAGAGTTTGGCGGCGTTGCGACCATTAAGGATACCAAGAAAAAGAGAGAGATCATCATCAGCAATGACGAGACCGGAGAGGCAAAGACTTATCTGATTCCTTACGGCTCCCGAATCAAAGTGGCAGACGGCGCGACACTGGAAGCCGGTGACGAGCTTACCGAAGGTAGTGTCAACCCGCACGATCTCTTGAAGATCAAAGGCATTCGCGCGGTGCAGGATTATATGCTCAGAGAGGTACAGAGAGTATACCGCCTGCAGGGTGTGGATATCTCCGATAAGCATATTGAAGTCATCGTGCGTCAGATGCTGAAAAAAGTACGCATCGAGGAGAGCGGTGACACCGAGTTCTTACCAGGCACACTGGTGGATGTTCTGGACTATGAGGATATGAACGAGGAGCTGGTAAAAGAAGGCAAGGAGCCCGCGGAAGGTAAGCAGATCCTGCTAGGTATCACGAAGGCAGCGCTGGCTACCGATTCCTTCCTGTCAGCAGCATCCTTCCAGGAGACCACCAAGGTCCTCACCGAAGCAGCCATCAAGGGTAAGGTAGACTCCCTGATCGGTCTGAAGGAGAATGTCATTATCGGTAAGCTGATCCCCGCAGGTACGGGTATGAGACGTTACCGCGACACCAGACTCAGCACAGACGAGAACCTGTTAAGCCGTCTGAGCATGGAGGATGAGATTTCCTTTGACGACGGCGTGGAGGATGATGATCTGGAGCTCACCGAGGAACTTGAGGATATTGAAGATATCGGGGACGAGGACTTTGACGACGGCATCGAGGATGAGGCGTTGGAGGAAACGTTTGATGAGGAACTGGAGCCGGTAGAATAGGGCTGAACTTAAAAAAATGTATTGACAACGCATTCATGGGCAAGTATACTAGGGTAGTGTGCACATGAATGCGCTGTTTTTTTGATGCGCACGCCCGCACAAGGAATATTGCTGTTTCACAGCATGCGTGCGGCGCGGCGAGCAGGGAAAAAGCTTCCCTACTTGATTAAGCACACAGAAAATCAACTTACATTCTTACAAAACAGGAGGTGAAAAGAATGCCAACATTTAACCAGTTAGTCAGGAAGGGACGTAAGACATCCGTAAAGAAGTCCACGGCGCCTGCATTGTTAAAGGGTTACAATTCCCTGCACAAGGCGGCTACCGACACGGCTTCCCCGCAGAAAAGAGGTGTCTGCACTGCTGTTAAGACAGCTACCCCTAAGAAGCCTAACTCAGCGCTCAGAAAGATTGCCAGAGTGCGTCTTTCCAACGGAATCGAGGTAACGAGCTACATTCCCGGCGAGGGTCATAACCTGCAGGAGCATAGCGTCGTTCTGATCCGTGGCGGCAGAGTCAAGGACTTGCCCGGTACCAGATACCACATTATCAGAGGTACACTGGATACCGCGGGAGTCGCTAACAGAAAACAGGCTCGTTCCAAGTACGGCGCTAAGAGACCCAAGAAGTAAGTTTAGGGTCAGGTCAGTACCACAAACAGAACTAATTTAGTGTTGGGATTTTTTTCGAACTATATATCTATATAATAGAAGAAATACCGCACGAACACATTGAATTAGAGGACACATGTGAGTACCGGAGATCTATTATTTTTAATAAGGAGGGAAGAATCGTG
>DETS01000106.1:0-3492 GCA_002361735.1 Lachnospiraceae bacterium UBA3282
CGAAGAAATTTCCAAACTGAGCGAGCAAAGATTACAGGAACTGGAACGAATCTCTGGATTAACCTCCGAACAGGCAAAAGATTATCTGCTGAAAATTGTTGAAGATGAAGTGAAACATGAAACTGCTGTCATGATCAAAGAGATGGAGAGCAGGGCGAAGGAGGAAGCGGACAAGAAAGCAAAGGAATATGTGGTAACGGCGATTCAGAAATGCGCAGCCGATCATGTATCCGAGACCACGATTTCCGTGGTGCAGCTTCCGAATGATGAGATGAAAGGCAGGATCATCGGTAGAGAGGGGCGTAATATCAGAACGCTCGAGACGATGACCGGCGTGGATCTGATCATTGATGATACGCCCGAGGCAGTTATTCTCTCCGGCTTTGATCCGATTCGCAGAGAAGTGGCGAGAATCGCACTTGAAAAACTGATCGTAGACGGACGCATCCATCCCGCCAGAATCGAGGAAATGGTTGAGAAGGCGCAGAAGGAAGTTGAAGTCATGATCAAAGAGGAAGGTGAAGCGGCTACCCTTGAGGTCGGCGTACATGGCATTCATCCTGAGCTGGTGAGACTGCTCGGTAAGATGCGCTTTAGGACCAGCTACGGACAGAACGCATTAAAGCATTCCATTGAGGTGGCACAGTTGTCAGGGCTTCTGGCAGCGGAGATGGGGCTGGATGTCAGGATGGCGAAGCGCGCCGGCTTACTGCACGATATCGGCAAAGCGGTGGATCATGAGATGGAAGGATCTCATATTCAGCTTGGCGTTGAATTGTGCAGAAAGTACAAGGAAGGCCCAATCGTCATCAATGCGGTGGAATCTCACCACGGAGATGTGGAGGCGCAGTCGCTGATCGCCTGTCTGGTACAGGCGGCAGATACGATATCTGCAGCGAGACCGGGCGCGAGACGAGAGACTTTAGAGACATATACAACAAGACTGAAACAATTGGAAGACATCACAAACAATTTCAAAGGTGTGGATAAATCTTTTGCTATTCAAGCAGGTAGAGAGATTCGTGTAATGGTAGTTCCGGAACAGATCAATGATTCTGATATGGTGCTCCTTGCCAGAGATATTTCCAAGCAGATTGAAGCTGAGTTGGAATATCCCGGACAGATCAAGGTAAATGTGATCCGTGAGAGCCGTGTCATAGACTATGCGAAATAGTTAAGTTTGAGAATAACGGTCATGTAAGAACAGAATAATTCTTGCATGATCGTTTTCTTTATTTATAGGCGAAAAGTGGGAGGAGTCAATCTATGAAAGAATTAAATCAAAAGTTGATAGAGCTTTTGCAGAAAGCTGGTGATGACGGTCAAATTTTACATATGATAGAACAGGAAAAGATTTCTTATCCATTTAGCAAGCAGAGTCATTTGATGGCTTATCTTTTGGGGAGTGGCAGAATAACTTATGATGATTATCATAAAATGTGTCAGGAATATCAGGAAAGGAACCAGTATTTAGGGTTATATGATATGGCGCCGCGAACATTTGGTCAAACATGGGGAGAAGAATATGTACACGGACTGTTTCCGGAATTTCAAAAGGCAACAAGAGAAACCATGAAGGAGAAATATCCGCATTTTGATGGAGAATTTGATTTGTGGCTGGATGGAGCGGAGCCGGATGAGATAAATGGAATAAGAATAGAAGTGAAAGCTTGCCGTGCCAATGATAATAGTACCAAGGGTAGTCTGGCAAGTCGGGCATACTCACATCAGGAAGCACGGGATCATAAATTTGAGTACCATTTTCAGCAGTTAAAACCTTCCTGCTGTGATGTGTTTATTTGGATAGGCGTATGTCGTGACAGCCTGCTTTACTGGGTATTGGCAAGTGATGAGTTGGCAGGGACAGGAAAGTTTGCACCTCAGCACAGAAATGAAAATACCGGCGTAGCGGGTGCAGGAATATTTGAGGGACAGGTTTTTATGACAGAGGAAGATCTGCGTCCGTATCGGGTGGAGGAAGAAACTCTTTTGACTCGTGTACGAGAGAAAGGGAGAGCATAAATCAGAGCTTAAAAAGA
Organism: Lachnospiraceae bacterium UBA3282; assembly: GCA_002361735.1. GTDB lineage: Bacteria > Bacillota > Clostridia > Lachnospirales > Lachnospiraceae > UBA3282. The sequence goes on from DETS01000106.1 coordinate 2,040, forward strand.
CTTTCTTTCTCTACAGATGCTATGATACATTGATATTCTGTCTTGTCCAGTCCGTAATGTTCTGCAATGATATGATCGAGAGCATCATATGTTTTAAGCATCTCATCTTGATTTACGACTGTCAGGATGGAATCAACTTTGTGGATTATGTTTTCCTGCTCTTGCATTCCAATGGCGGGAATGGGGATTTGTTCAATATGAGAGCGCAGGACTTTGACAGAATGGAACTGTTTCATAAAGTAGAATTGTGCCATTCTGGAATTTAGGACTGCCAATATATATTTAATGTGCAATCCGCTGATTTCGGGGATTAAAATATTGCAGCTGTTGAGGGATAACGTTTGTTTGTTATCATAGGCAAATACCAACTGATTGCAGACAAAACGATACAACAGTTTTTCCGGAGCGCGGTAATATTCTGTCCGTGCGGTTTGTTGAAAGTTCTCCGGCTGGAAGACAATATAATTTGATGAGGGTTTGCACATGAATGGATACAGGTCGGAACCCTTTAAAATGATTTCTGCGCCGGGGAGTTGATTCTTCAAAATGTATTTTTGGTTATTACCAGTGACAATACCTAACGCAAATTTAGATTGGTTTCGTAAGGTTTGTTTGTTTTGTAAGCAGTCCATTTTTTCAATAATATGGTATTCCTCGTCGGTCATGGAAAAACTTAGGCAATGGGAAGAAACGGCACGTTCTTGTTGGATTTTATATGTTCGCGACCCATCGCAGACAGTCATACCAATACTGCTGAAGGTTTGCCCGGTATATTTTAATTGTAAAATGATACAGGGACATTGTACTTTGTCAAATACGTTCCCCAGCAATTCAAGATACTGAAAAGAAGAACAGTTAAGCATAATTTCGCGAATCGGGGCGTGCATTTTTACATTTAAGATAGCTTCAGGAATAACAAAAGACAGTATTCCTCCGGGGGTCAGCAGGGATAAGGATTGTTCAACGAATACATCATAGGACTCAATATTACTACCGATGGCTGACCGATATTTGCCGCGCAGCATTTCTTTTTGGGAATCTGAGAAATCAAATCCCCAGGGGGGATTCCCGATGATAACATCATATTTTTTTTCAGATACAAGAGACAAGTAGTCTTTTTCTGTAATGTGCGCATATAAAGCAGAAGCGTTTGAGACCTCATATTTCAGAGCAAAATTGATTCTGGCAATTCTTACGCTGATTGGGTCAATATCATTGCCATAAATATTTTCATAGGGAATATGCTTTGGAAGCTGTAGGATAAAATTTCCGGTCCCACAGCAGGGATCCAGTATTTTCTTTTTATCAATTGCATTCTTTTCCTGAATATGTGCGTACATTTTTTTGACAATGTCGGTTGGCGTATAATAGGAACCATAGGCTTTTCGGTCTCTTATGTTTAGTAGTGATAAGTACAAAAGTCCCAATAAATCTTCATTTTCTTCATAGATAT
>DETS01000106.1:3677-4616 GCA_002361735.1 Lachnospiraceae bacterium UBA3282
TCTTCATAGATATATTCAAACTGGGGGAGATGAGCATATAAATATGAAATGTCTTTCTCATTAAGATGGTCGCAAATCAAATCATCTATTAGAAAAAAATATGGATTAAGAGACAATCGACCTTGAAGATAGTCTGGTAAGCAATGCGACCTTTTGGTGTGGTAATCTTTATGGAGAATCAGTTGGAGAGCACATTCAGCAATAATTGCGCATATCGTTCCTTCGGTAAGTGTGATTTCTTGTTCTGCTATGGCAGCAAGGAGTGAGTGTACGGTGGAAAAATTAGGAGAGTCGTTTGCAATATATGAGTGATAGATGTTGCTGCCGGAGGCATATTTTTTATTACGGCGACTTTTTAAAGCGGTATTTTTTCCCGTTGTAATATTTGCCTTCAAATCTGAAACATATTCAGGTGTAAAAAAAGGCATCTGCCTGATTATAGTAGAAGGTACTAGTTTTCCTAATTTTACCCAATTACGCCCGGTAGCAGTGGAAATGGATAATTCTTTGCATAGTTCAGTCAATGATATGTAATTCATATCATTCCGGACAAATCTTTGATCGACAGGTTTTGGAGCATCACTGGGAATAACCCAAACACTATCTATCATTTTGGCTCCTTCGATTCTTCCTGATTCGCATAATTTTTGAACGCGGCGTTCAGAAATATGGAAGCGCATAGCAGTTTCCTTTACTGTCTGCAGCTGCATAAGGACTCCTCCCGATATGGTAACTATAATTGTAAACATTATATGCAAATAAGCGAACAAAGTCAATATTAATGACGGCTTGCTTGAAGGAATGAATGAAAAGAGCAAACTGAGCAATTTCACCATAAAACCCGATTTCTGAAACAGAAAATTGTCTTTTCTGCATACTTGTGGAAATCCTTTATCTATAGTAGAATAATTAGCGGTGTATGATTGTATACAATTATTC
>DETS01000106.1:4880-13621 GCA_002361735.1 Lachnospiraceae bacterium UBA3282
GTGTATGATTGTATACAATTATTCTATAATAATATTACACACTATAGAAGGAGAGCTTGCAGATTATGAAACCGTACAGCGAGATGAGCAGAGAAGAACTGGAGGCGCAGAAAGCCGAGCTGACAAAGCAGTTTGAAGATGCGAAGGGAAAGGGCTTAAAGCTTGATATGTCCAGAGGAAAGCCGGAACCCGCGCAGCTTGATATGGGTATGGGACTCTTGGATGTACTGACTTCCTCGTCGGACATGAAATGTATGGAGGGGATTGATACCAGAAATTACGGTTTGATGGATGGCATCACGGAGGCGAAGCATCTGATGGCGGATGTGATGGGCGTGCCGGCGGAGAATGTGATCGTCTACGGAAATTCGAGCCTTGCTATCATGTACGATACGGTTTCACGCTCCGTAACGCATGGCGTCATGGGCTCTACACCCTGGTGTAAGCTGAATAAAGTGAAATTTTTATGTCCCGTACCGGGATATGACAGACATTTTGCCATTACAGAGCATTTTGGGATCGAGATGATATCGATTCCGATGACGGCGGCGGGTCCTGATATGGATCTTGTGGAGAAGTATGTGTCTGAGGATGAGGCAGTAAAGGGCATCTGGTGTGTACCTAAGTATTCCAATCCTTCCGGCATCTCCTATTCCGATGAGACGGTGAGACGATTTGCTGCTTTAAAACCTGCGGCAAAAGATTTCCGTATCTATTGGGATAATGCTTATGCAGTGCATCATCTCTATGAAGATAAGCAGGATGATATCTTAGAGATTCTTAGTGAGTGCGAGAAGGCGGGCAATCCGGATATGGTGTTTGAGTTCTGCTCCACCTCCAAGATCACGTTCTCAGGCGCAGGTATGGCGGCGATGGCTTCCTCGGCGGCTAATTTGGCTGATGTGAAAAAGACGCTTACCCTGCAGACCATCGGCTACGATAAGGTAAATCAGCTTCGCCACGCCAGATATTTTAAGGATCTGGAAGGGATGCGGGCACACATGAAAAAGCATGCCGCCATCATCCGTCCCAAATTCGAGGCGGTGCTTGCGGTACTGGAAAAGGAACTTGGCGGTTTGGGCATTGGTGAGTGGACGAAGCCCCTTGGCGGCTATTTTATCTCCTTTAACGCCATGGAAGGCTGCGCGAAGGCAATTGTTGCCAAGTGCAAGGAGGCGGGTGTCGTCTTGACCGGTGCGGGAGCGACTTACCCCTACGGAAAGGATCCTAAGGACAGCAATATCCGTATTGCGCCCACTTTCCCGACGGCGGAGGAGATGGCGGCGGCGACAGATCTGTTTGTGCTGTGCGTGAAGTTAGTCAGTGTAGAGAAGCTGCTGCAGGCGGCATAATGTGTTTTAGCAAGATATCGTAAAAACAGGTTGTGACAGATATGGTTTCCGTGTAGAATAAGTACGGGAACCATATTTTTATGAAATAAGAAAGGACAGATTGAAAAATCACACTGATGTGCTGATTTTTCAATCGCGAGTTTGTGATGGAGCTACAAACTCGGAATCGCAAAGCAAAATTTGAGATTTTGCTTGCGTGCCGTCGCACAAAAATGCTCCGACAAGAGAAAATCGCTTCGCGATTATCTCAGCGAGCTTCGCGTTGCGAATCTCGGAAGGAGGAAATCATGGAAAATTACGAGAGACTTGGCAGGGAACTGGTACACAAGGGCGCGATCATCGACTACTATCAGGACACGATCCGCGTGGCAAACGGCAATGTCGTCAAATGGGATCTGATCGATCACAAGGGCGCGGCGGCGGTGGTGGCTGTGAAGGAAGACGGGAAGCTTTTGATGGTCAGGCAGTACCGTAACGCGCTGGATCGGGAGACATTGGAGATTCCGGCAGGGGGACTGAACGGAAGGGATGAGCCGACCGAGATCGCGGCGGCGAGAGAACTGGAGGAGGAGACGGGCTATGTTGCGGGAAAACTGGAATTATTACTGAGCCTGCGAACGACGGTAGCCTTTTGTAATGAGAAAATAGACGTTTATTTGGCGACTGACTTAAAGAAGGGGAAGCAGCATCTTGATGAGGATGAGTTCCTGAATGTCGAGAGTCATGACCTTGACGAACTGATTGCTATGATTTATGACTGCAAGATTCAGGACGGCAAGACGGTGGCATCGCTGCTTGCCTATAAAAACAAATTCCGTGGATGACATAATATAGATTATGTAAACTAACAACAAGGCCGAGCAGAAGAAAATAACGAATGTTATTAAATAAACCCGGGCATGCCTCGTCCATGCGCGGCATATACATGCCATAAGAGAGTGAAAAAGGGCGGCACGGTTTGCGCAGACAGTCTTTTGTCAAGAATGGCTACCATATGGCATATCTGTTTCTGATCGGTCTGTTTATTGGAATCCTGATTGTCAATCTGGGGCATGAAGCCTGGATTCAAAACGGGAGTCTTCTGGGACCGGATATGATGAGTCGCTTAAAGAACAGCAGACCACAGGGATCGGGGATGGTAGGATATATTTTGCGGCAGCGGCTATCTGCGATTTGCATGTTGGGGCTGATTTCCACGACCATGATCGGATTGCCGGTTCTCTGCGCATACATTTGCTATATGGGGCTGGCGGCGGGCTGCCTTTTGTCGGTGGCAGTGATTCGCTACGGAATCAGAGGGCTTCTTTTTATGGCAGCGGTCCTCTTTCCGCAGGCATTTTTGTTGATTCCCGCTTATGCGGGATTGTTTCTCTGGGCAATCGGTCTAAACCGCACGCTCTATGCGTCCAAAACGAATCTATCCGGATATGAGCGTTTCAGCAGCCGTTTTTATTTGGTAAAGTGTGCGCAGATGGTTGGTATTATGGCAGTTGTCATAATGGGATGCTTGCTTGAAAGTTATGTCAATCCTAATATTCTGCATTTCGTTTTAAAAATTTTTTGAAAAAATTTTTTTTGCTGTTTTTTCAAGATATAGTAGACATAAAATTGTTTGTAAACGAGATGTTGTACCTTGCCGAAAATATAGCGCAAATGCCCATAAAATCGGGAAAGAATCCATTTGCTTTTCTGAAAAAATCTGATTATAATGATACTCAGACAGTGTTTTGATTTACATAAAGAGAACGCATGGGAAGGATTTCCGAGCAGAATGGAAAAAGAGATCAGCGCATTTATCACATATTTACATAATGTGAAGAATACCTCTGGGAATACGGAGATGTCTTACAGAAGAGATTTGGAGAAGGTACAGCACTTTTTAGAAGGACGCGGCATCAGAGAAATAAAGGCCGTGACAGCGCAGGATCTTTCCGACTATGTCAAAAATCTGGAGGAGCATAAGTTTGCGGCAGCTACTGTCTCCCGAAACATTGCCTCGCTGAAAGCATTTTATCATTATATGGTGCAGGAGGGGATTGTGGAGGAAGATATCACGGATAAGCTCAAGGCGCCCAAGATTGAAAAAAAGGCGCCGGAGATTATGTCTCCCGACGAGGTGGTGCGTCTTTTGGAGCAGCCCTCGGGTGACAGCCCCAAGGAGATTCGTGACAAGGCAATGCTGGAACTGCTTTATGCTACGGGAATCCGTGTGACGGAACTGATTACGCTGAACCTTTCCGATGTCAATATGCAGATGAATTTCATTCTCTGCCGTGACCGCAACAAAGAGCGGATCATCCCTTTTGGGGCGGCGGCAAAGAACGCGATGGCAAGATACTTAAACGGTACCAGAGAAGAAATGTTGGAGAATAAGTCTTCGGAAGTGTTGTTTGCCAACTGCTCCGGGCAGCCGATGAGCAGGCAGGGATTTTGGAAGCTGATCAAGCACTATGCGAAGAAAGCGGATATTCAGGCGGATATCACGCCCCACACGCTCAGACATTCCTTTGCGGCGCATTTGGTGGAAAACGGCGCGGACCTTAGGAGCGTGCAGGAGATGCTGGGACATTCCGATATTTCCACCACGCAGATTTACGCGAATTTGAATCACAATCATATCAGGGAAGTATATGCGAAGGCACATCCGCGCGGCTAGCGCGGATGTTTTTACATATAATGATATTTCCCGCGTTTCGCAAACAGGAAAGCGGCTGCAGTCAGGACGATGCTGCTGCAGCTTAGGAACGATATGCTCTTTTTGAGCATATTTTTCATTTCCTCATAATTTCTTGCGCCGTAATGGTAGCTGATGATGGGAGCTGCGCCGATGGAATAGCCGATGTAGATGGCGATAAAAATGAACTGGACATACATCAGCACACCGTATGCCGATACGCCGTCTTCCCCAAGGTATCGTAACAACTGCAGGTTATAAACCATGCTGACAACGGAGGCGGAGATGTTACTCATCAGCTCGGAGGAGCCGTTGGCGCAGGCTTGCAGCATAAAGGCAGTGGTAAAGCTGATTACGATCCGTCCGTAAAGAACGCAGTCGGGCAGCATTTCCGGCGTCGCACCCAAAAGCAAAGAGACAGGTCGGATGAAAAGAAGCCCCACAGCGGATAAGAGGATGCCGAAAAGCAGGGTGAACCAGATCAGCATGGAAAAACAGCGGTTTGCCTTTTCTTTGTCTCCGGTGCCGAGGATCAAAGATACCAGAGCGGTGCCGCCGGTACCGATCATAAAACCCATGCCGCCTAAGATCATGATAAAGGGATAAATGAGGTTGAGGGACGCAAAGGCGGTCTTTCCGGCAAAATTGGAGACAAAGAAACCGTCCACCACGCCGTAAACGGAGGTAAATACCATCATGACGATGGAGGGAAGGGTAAAGCGAAGCAATTTATGATAGCTAAAGTGGTCGGATAATTGAATGCTTGTTTTCATCTTGGTTACTCCCTTTCACCATATAGAGTTATGTAAACTGATTTATGTCAGGTGCTTCAGTCGCTCTTTGTAATCCTGTAAATAACGCTCGGTCAGCGCTAAATATTGTTCCACGTCTTCCTTTTTCCACGAAGCAAAAATATCGTTTTCCAGGTTGATGATTTTCCAGACAGTCTGCTCGGAAAAGTTTCGTCCTTCTTCCGTGAGACGGACGTTTTTGTTTTTACCGTCTTTGTTTTCCAGATAGATGATACCGTCCGCCTCCAGTCTGCGCAGAGCAGAGTTGATGGTCTGCTTACTGACCCCGGCATTGCGGCAGATTTCTCGGAGTGGACAGGGATCTCCCATGTCGAGGATGGTGTAGAGAACGAGCGTGGAGCTGTCGGGGAGTCCCAGTCTGGATGAGGCTTCATGGTAGGCGGCGTTTGTTTCGCTTAACAGGTAATTGTATCGTTTGAGTGCGTGAGAAAATTCCGAAGTCATTTTTTACTCCATTTCTGAGCTGTTTTGCTCTTGGTTTCGCTGCGGTTTGCAGTTATCGAGTTGGTATCGTTTCGCTGTGCGCAAAGGCAATTTTTCTTAATTGGTCCGAAATCGTACTAAAGGTAGTATAGTATGATTTCGTACTAAGATCAAGGGCATTTGTTGAATGGTAATAGACTTTGTTTTTAGATTATGGTATACTGAATTTGCCGAAACGAATGATTGTCATAATCCGGAGGTGAGAGTATGCCAAGTAATGGTGAAATTGTGAAAGATGTGGTTGACCAGTTTCAGAAAGTACAGGCTCATATGAAAAATGCGAAAGAAGAAAATGCAGTGAAAACATATGAAGGTTTGAAAAACGATTATTTATCTTTAAAAGCAGTTCTAACGTCTTTAGGTGTCAATCTGACAGATATTGACAAGATGAAAGAATAATGGAAGAACAAAGAAGATCAGGGCGTAGATCTGTCATCATGCAGCTTACGCCCTGTCTTTTTGTTTTATTCATACTCCGCGATATCGTAGATCAGCCGTTCCGAATCCTCCCATCCAAGACAGGGGTCGGTAATGGACTTGCCGTAGATGCCCTCGCCGATCTTCTGGCAGCCCTCCTCGATATAGCTTTCAATCATCACGCCTTTGACCATGTTGTGGAGATCGCGGTTTAACCGCCTGCTGTGCATGACCTCCTTAACGATACGGATCTGCTGCTCAAACTTCTTATCGGAGTTATTGTGGTTGGCATCAATGACGCAGGCGGGATTGACCAGGTCATAGTCCTGATACAGCGTAAAGAGGGTGTTTAAGTCTTCGTAGTGGTAATTGGGGAGGCTCCTGCCGTGTTTGTTGGTGGAACCGCGCAGTACCGCGTGGGCAAGCGGGTTGCCGCCGGTGCTGACTTCATAGCCCCGGTAAGTAAATTCGTGGGGATGCTGCGCCGCGTAGATAGAGTTTAACATCACGGAGAGGGTACCGCTGGTGGGGTTCTTCATCCCGGCGGGCACATCGAAACCGCTGACGGTCATGCGGTGCTGCTGGTCCTCCACGGAGCGCGCGCCGATCGCCACATAAGAGAGAATGTCCTCCACATAGCCCCAGTTGTCGGGGTAGAGCATCTCGTCGGCGGCGGTCAGTCCCGTTTCCTCGATGGCACGGATGTGCATTTTGCGCATGGCGATCAGCCCGCCGGTAAAGTCGGGTTTCTTCTCCGGATCCGGCTGGCTGACGATACCCTTATAGCCCTCGCCCGTGGTGCGGGGTTTGTTCGTATAAATGCGGGGAATGAGGATCAGCTTGTCCTTTACCTTTTCATTCACTTTTGCTAATCGGTTTACATAATCACAGACCGCCTCCTCGTTATCCGCGGAGCAGGGTCCGATGATGACGATAAATTTCTTACTCTTTCCGGTGATCACGTCCCGGATCTCGATATCCCGTTCTCTTTTCACCTCTACCAGATGGGCGGGCATGGGAAAACGCTCGCGGATCTCGTCAGGGGTGGGTAATTTCGCTACATATTGAAAAGACATTTTTTTGCACCTCTGTTGTAGTATATTGTGTGATAAACGATTTTTCTGGCAAAAACATTTATATTATAGTATATTGAGTTAGGAATGGCAAGTGGCGGAGTGCGCTTTTCGTGAGATATGAAGCGCAGACACGGTACAGAGAAGCGTCTGTAACATCTGGCTGGCAAGCATTCCCCAGAGATATCCCTGTATGCCGAAGCGGGGGATGGCGAAAAAGACGAACAAAAGGCGCAGCAGGAGACTCACCACGCTGAACAGAAAGGTTTGGATTGTCTTGCCGAGTCCGTTCAGGATGCTGTTTAACATGCTGGCGATGTACATAAAGGGACACAGAAAACTGAGGGTCAGAATGAAGCTGCCCGCAAGCTCCGAGCCGTAGAGCAGGCGGCCGGCCATTCGTCCGAAAAGGAGGAACATGGCCGTGCATAAGAACCCCAGAAGCAGGCAGCTTCGTATGGAGGCCAGGATGGCCCGCTTCACGGCCGCCTGGTTGCCGTTTGCGTCTGCTTCGGAGACGACAGGCAGAAGCAGCACGGAGATGGAGTTGGTAACGGCTGAGGGAAACAGGATGAGCGGCAGACTCATGCCGGTCAGCACGCCGTAAACGCCAAGCGCGTCGGCGTTGTTCAGGCCGTATGCCATCAGGCGGTTGGGAATGTATATGGCTTCCACACTCTGCAGCAGATTGAGAATCAGGCGGTTGGCGGACAGGGGTACGGCGAGTTGCAAAAGCTGTCCCGTGATGCGCCGGTATACGGTGATGACGGAGGAAAAGGACGGTGAAGCCTGACTTTGTGGGAGAAGGAGCGGCCGGTTCACAGACGGCATCCTTCGGCGGTCACGGGCGGGAAATACATGATGGGCGCGGGCAAGAATCGCCACCACGGAGACGATCATGGAGGCGCTTTCGCCAATCACAAGGCCGACCACAGCAAAGCTGATGGTGGGGGTGAGCCCATGTCTTTTACAGATAAAGTAAATCAGATAGACGCTTCCCACACGGCAGACCTGTTCCGCCAGCTGAGAGAAGGCGGGGATGGCAGTCTTACGGATGCCGTAAAAATAGCCGTTGATGCAGGAGTGCACGCTTGCCATGGGTATGGATAGCGCGATGATGCGCAGCAGCGGTGCGGTGCGTTCCTCCAGTAGAAAAGTCACGGCGATCTGATCCGCGTACAGATAGATGACGGATGCGCAGACGGCGGACAGGAGCATGGCCAGAAGGAAACCGGCCCAGAGGGTGCGAAAGGAGCTCCTGTAGTCACGTGTACTGGTCTCGCTTGCCACATATTTGGAGATGGCGGTTTGGATTCCTGACACCGTGAGGGAGAAGGAGAGGGCAAGCACAGGGGAAATGAGCTGATAGATTCCCATGCCTTCCGCTCCGAAAACGTTGGAGAGAAAAACTCGGTAAAAAAAGCCGATAAAACGGCTGACTAAACCGGTTAATGTCAGAATGGCGGTTCCGGTTATCAAAGGATTTTTCCATGTTATTTTCAGAGATTTCATAGGCACCGCCCGGACTTTGATATGGTTACAGTCTATGCGGCGGCAGCGTGTCCAAGAACATGACGGTCATACAGGATCAGGAAGAAAGCAGGAGAAGACAGTGGCAAAAAAAGTAGTAGTGGGCATGTCCGGCGGGGTGGATTCCTCCGTGGCAGCGCTTTTATTGAAAAGGCAGGGGTATGACGTGGTGGGTGTCACCATGCAGATCTGGCAGGAGGAGAGCCTGTCCGAGGCGGCAGAGCAGGGCGGGTGCTGCGGTTTCAGCGCGGCGGAGGACGCCAGGCGGGTGGCAGCGGTATTGGATATTCCTCATTATGTGATGAATTTCCGGCAGGAGTTTCGGGAAAAGGTGATGGATTACTTTGTGGCGGAGTATCTGGCGGGCAGGACGCCAAATCCCTGTATCGCCTGCAACCGC
>DETS01000089.1 GCA_002361735.1 Lachnospiraceae bacterium UBA3282
GACCACCTCATCACCCTTCACCAGCGTAAGTGTATTTGCATTATATATGTCCTAACTTACATGAAAATTGAGATTATCATACCAAGGAGACGATAAAATGTCAGAATTAGAGTCAATTATCGAAAAAAAACTAATAGAACAGCTTGCTTACGGAGATTCTCAGTGGGTATACCGAGAAGATTTGAAAACGGAAAATGATTTATGGGCAAATTTCAAATATATCCTTGAGCAGAACAATAAAGAGAAACTTAATGGGGATTCTCTGACAGAAAGCGAGTTTGAACAAATAAAGAACCAACTTCAATTTTCATCATTTTACAAGGCAGGCGAGTGGTTGGTTGGTGAGAATGGAAAAGTCCAGGTGCATGTACAGAGAGATACCAAACGCCTCCACCTCCTTGTTATGAACCATGAGCATATCGCAGGCGGAAGCAGCGTCTATGAGGTCATCAACCAGTACAGCGCATTAAAGACCGATACGGATAACAAAGTTCCTGCAAGAGACAGGCGGTTTGATGTGACACTTTTAATCAACGGACTCCCCCTGATTCATATTGAGCTAAAAAACAAGCAGCACTCCTATATGGATGGATTCTGGCAGATTAAGAAATATATTGGAGAAGGAAAATTCACGGGCATTTTCTCAGCCGTCCAAATGTTTGTCATCAGCAACGGCGTAGATACAAAATATTTTTCCGCCGCAAGTGATACGGAATTGAAAAAAGAATTTATCAGCGGTTGGCTGGATAAAAACAACAATCCGGTAACGGACTGTATGGATTTTGCCAAAAGCGTTCTCCGCATTCCAGAAGCTCACGAGATGATTGCACGATATACCGTGCTGGATGAGAAAGCAAAAAGGCTAATCCTATTACGCCCCTATCAGATTCATGCGATTGAAGCAATCCGTGAAGCATCCAAAGCGGGTCAATCAGGCTATGTATGGCATACCACCGGTTCCGGGAAAACGCTGACCTCATATAAGGCAACAAGGAATCTACTGATGGACATCCCCTCTCTCGACAAAGCTATATTCCTGATTGATCGCAAAGATTTGGACGCCCAGACTACAATGGCATTTCAGGCTTATGCGAATAATGATCTGGTGGATGTTGACGAAACAGATAATGTAATTGACTTGATGAAAAAACTGAAGTCGGACGACAGGCAGGTAATTGTAACGACTATTCAAAAAATGCAAAGGCTGCTAACAAAAAGGCTTCAGGAAGATACGCCGGAATATAAAAAAATACGTCGCCTTAAGATTGCTTTTATCGTAGATGAGTGCCACAGAGCTGTATCTCCAAAGACAAAGAGAGAACTGGAGCGATTTTTTGGAAATTCTCTCTGGTTTGGTTTCACGGGAACACCCAGATTTGCCGAAAACCCATATCCACAGATGGGAGATTTGCCGAGAACGACAGAAGAAATGTATGGGAAGTGCTTACATAAATATACCATACAAAATGCGATTCATGACAGAGCTGTTCTTGGTTTTCAGGTGGAACACAACGGGCCAAAAAATATAGTCGATGAAACAGACAGCAGTGCATATGACAATGAATCGCATATGCTGAAAGTATTGGATATTATTCTAAACAGATCCTACTATAAGCTTGGTTTCCCACGGGGTAAAGGAATGACATTTGAAGCCATCCTTACGACAAGCTCTATCCGAATGGCGCAAAAATATTATGAATTGCTGGCAAAGGTAAAAAATGGAGAAACCTCCCTCATAATAGATGAAAAAATAAAGCAAGTGCTTCCGGATTTTCCAAAATTTGCCATAACCTACTCTGTTTCCGAGAATGAGGAGGGTTCTCAGGTAAATCAACAAAAAATGCAGAAATCCCTTGATGATTATAACCAGATGTTCGGCACATCATATGAACCTGCGCAAATTCAGATTTACAACGAAAATCTCAATAAAAGACTTGCAAGAAAGGAAGCAGTATTTAAAAGCCGAAGCCAGCAGCTTGATCTGGTGATTGTTGTAGATCGTCTTCTTACAGGATTTGACGCCCCATGCCTGTCAACTATTTTTATCGACAGACAGCCGATGGGACCCCATGACCTGATTCAGGCATTTTCGAGGACAAACCGCATTTATGACAATCAACATAAAACGTTTGGACAGATTGTAACCTTTCAGGCTCCCGTATTATTCAAAAAATGTGTGGATGAAGCTGTAAAGCTGTACTCGGCGGGAGGTACAAAAGAAGCTCTGTTGGCGGAATGGGATGAGGTAGAGCCAGCATTTAGAAAGGCACTCTCAGCACTTCGTGTTTCAGCGCAAACTCCCTCGGAAGTTCCCGGAATGTCGCCAAAAGAAAAAGAAGTATTTGCCAAAATGTTTCAAAATTTTGATAAGTTATTTGCCCAGATGAAATCATTTACAAATTACAACGATGAAATGCTTGTGGGATATGGTATTACACAGGAGGAATATGATGATTATGCCGGACATTATTTTAATGTGCTGGAGGAAATAAAAAATAACCAACCAGATGATAAAAGAGATAATCCCGAACATTCACAGGTTGATTCCGATTATGAGCTAATGGCGTACAGCAGCATAAAAATAGATTATGAGTATATTATCAACCTAATCCAGAATATTGTCACGCCGGACGATAGTGAAGGAACTATTACACCCGAAATCCGCCAGAAAAAGATTAGTGAGACAAGGCAGTATGTGGAGGAGCTCCGCAGGGACAATCCCAAAATTGCTGATATCATGTCCGGGCTGATCGATGAAATCGAGGCGGATGCGGAAAAGTATAAAGAAAAATCCATCTTAAATATTGTTGAGAACATGAAACAGGACTGCATAGACCGGGTAATCACGAAATTTTGCCTGACATGGTATGCATCAAAGGATGATGTCATGTATGCAGCAAACCATTACAGAAACGGAGAAATACCAAATGAAAGCAGAATAAAGGCAACGATTGATTATACCAGCTATAAGGAGTCAAGAGAGAAAGCCCTCCCCAAGTTCAAATATTATGCACAGATGATGGCGGAACTCAGGGAGACACTGGACAGAGAAATTAGTCCGCTTATTGCTCATTGAATATCACATTTCTTTATCCTTTTCGGTTGTTTGTATCAGCGTAAGTGATTTCAGGAAATGGAGGCAGCTTATGCTAAAAGATATGAACAGTAAAACACTTTTTTACGAGTACTACAGACAGTGGGTAGATGTGTACAAGAAAGGCGCCATTAGGGAAGCAACGATGTCAAAATACCTGATGACACAGAAATGGGTTGAAAAACTTGGACCGGAACTGAGGCTGTGCGAACTTTCAAGAACCGCCTACCAGCAGCTCTTAAACGATTATGCGAAAGAGCATGAAAGACAGACGACGCTTGATTTTCATCATCAACTTAAAGGGGCAATCCTTGATGCCGTTGACGAAGGACTGATTGAGCGCGATCCAACAAGAAAGGCAATTATTAAGGGAAAAACGCCGAGAGCCAAGAAGATAAAATACTTAAACCAGTTTGAACTTCATACACTGATAGCTCACCTTGATATTAAAGAGGAAGCGAACTGGGACTGGTTTATCCTGCTTGTTGCCAAAACTGGCATGAGATTTTCGGAGGCGCTTGCGATAACGCCAGGGGATTTTGATTTTGCAAGGCAAACCTTATCTATCAACAAAACATGGGACTACAAAGGTGGAGGCGGTTTCCTGCCCACGAAAAACAAGTCGTCGGTGAGGAAGATACAGATTGACTGGCAAATTGTAGTCAAATTTTCAGAGCTGGTCAAGAGTCTGCCGGAGGATATGCCTATCTTTGCCGGGCAGGATAAAATCTATAATTCCACGGTAAATGACGTACTGACAAGACATTGCCGAGCATGCGGCATTTCTGTAATCTCAATCCACGGTTTGCGTCATACCCATGCATCCCTGTTACTTTTTGCGGGAGTATCGATTGCAAGCGTTGCCCGCAGATTAGGACACGCCAGCATGACAACAACGCAGAAGACATATCTACACATTATTCAAGAACTTGAAAATAAAGATGTGGATTTGGTGATGAGGACGTTATCCGGGTTATAAGATTGGGAAACTTTTAAATTAAATACGGAAATGCTTACGCTGATTTTAAAATGACATACCAATTACAAAGCATTATCATAAAAAATATGCGAAAGTAAGATATGCAAAGTGGCGGCAGACTGCTACACGAAAAAGGTGTATCGTGACGGAGTAATACGGTACACCTTTTCACTTCTCAGACGAATACTTCCCCGGCTTAATAACAGGCGCCACACTCATCGGCCCTTCCGCCTCCGCCCTAATCTCTCCCTGCCGCAGTCTATCCACAAACCGCAAAAGCGCCGCCGCCGCATGATCCGCATTCCACAGGTCGCGAATGGTCTCATAAGCCGCCCTCCCCATCTGCTTTCTTTCTTTCCAATTTGCAAAAAGATCAAGCATTAGTTCTTCCATTTTATCATACTGTCCGTTCGAATAAAGCAGCCCGTTTTCTCCATGACGAATGAGGTAGGGTGCCGCACCCACCTGCGCGTTTACCACCTCCACGCAGCCGCTGTTCATGCCCTCATTTACCACCGCGCCCCAGCCTTCCAGATGATTGCTGGTAAAGAGGTGGATATGGCACCCCTCCATCACATCCCTCACTTTTTCAGGCGGCAAAAATCCATGAAAGGTAATCGCCTCCGCCAGTCCTTCCTGTTCCACTTCCCTGCGGATGGCAGACAAAAGTTCACCGCCGCCCACCATATGGATGTGAAAGGCGTGATTTTTTTGCCGCAGGGTCTTTGCCAGCCGCACTGCATATTCGGGATGCTTTAAGGGAATAAAACGCCCCGCCCACACGATTTGCAGCGGTCCGTCCTCCGCCTTGAGCGCTGCAAATTCCGCATCGCTGTAAATGCGCAGCGCTGTAAAATACCCCCACCGAAACAATTTATCCGGGTAGGCGCCGATCAAATGAAAATCCGAAGCGGCATAAGCTCCCGCGCAGAGCATACACACATTCTGTTTTCGATATCTGATATGTTCTCTGTACTTCGTGACAAGCCCTCTGGGGGAGATTGCCTTCCACTGTCCTTCGCGGTACAGCCTTTCACTGACCCGCAGCGTAGTCTTCCCCGACTGCAGTCTGGGCGTCACAATGTCCTCCCGCCCCGTCCAGCCAAAGAGCACAACATCGCTTTCCATGATTTTTTTCAGGCACTCGTATTCATCCTCATACAGGCACATTATATACGGTATTTCGTTTACATCAACACGCCATCCCATCTCCACGCGCTCCGCCTCCATCGGCATGGTCTGAATAAACGTAAAGCCCTTCCCCAACCGTTTCCAAAGCGCCTCGCAAAACGGGATCTGATGATGGTTAATATAATTTGATACAAACGTAAACGTCATTCCGTTAACTCCCGATAAATATGCATCAGCCGATAATAATTCTGGTCCGCATCATGATTGACGCGCGCATGCTTTCTGGCATTGTCGGAAAGGCGGTCCACGATCGCCTCCTTCGTAAAGATCTCAATAATGCTGTCTGCCAGCGCATCCACATCCCCGGGCGGATAGAGGAAACCGTCGCCGCCATCCGTGAGGATATTATGTATGCCGCCCACGTTCGCTGCCACACAGGGCACGCCAAGAAGCATCGCCTCTCCTACGGAATTGGGAGAATTTTCAAGAGCGGAAGGACAGACAAACACGTGGCAGCTCAAATATTGCTTTTTCATCTCCTCCGCATCCAGACGTCCGAGCATGGTCACCTTTTCCTCGAGATGACGTTCTCGGATCAATTTTTTCAGATATTTGCCGTAGGCAGGAAGCTTCAACACATCCTTCCAAGTCTCCGCTTTCAGGATATCCGCACCCGCCACATAAACCTCCGTATCCGGAAACTGTTCCAAAATTTTCGGCATTGCCTGTAACAGATAATGAAATCCTTTCAGAGGGTAATCTCCCTGACTTAAAAAGATACGGTTCGTCTGGCAGTTGTATTTACTCCAGCGGTCACGATAGAACACGCTGCGCAGCGTTTCGTTCAAATAGTGATACTTTGCGTCGGGATTGATCTTTTGCGTTTCCGCCCGGTCAAAATCCGTGCGCCCCGCAACATGCCCCGTCCGCTTAATTGCTTCGATCTCATATTCGCCACGCTTCTCAAACTTTTTCTGCTGCTGCCTGATGCTGTCCTTTCTGACCCGGTCCCGAAACGTGCTCTGTCTCTGAACCTTTACCGGCAGATCCGCCATATAGACCTTCGCGATTGCGGAAATAACACCTTGAATGCCCACCAGCGTCCGCTCCGGATTGTCAAACACCTTGATAGAAGCAAGCGCATGCGGAAACTCTGTGCCGAACACGTGCAGGATATCGGGCTTAAAATCATTGAGGATCAATTCAAAATGCTTCTCCAGCTCCACATCGTACCGCTCCGGCGCTGTCAGATCCTCCACAAATCCATAGCAGTGGCAGGAAATATTCTCCCCAAGCTGCATCACTCTGTCAAAATTTCCCACGGATTCGTCCACCGGGAAGGCGATTCCCAGCTCGATCCGATTCCGGTCCTGCTCCATCACCACCCTGTCAAGAAGTCCCGAAAGCCAGCCTTCTCTGTTACTGCAGGGAAGGTTCAATCTCTTGGCAATCGCCGGCAGCATAATGTTACACACCCACATCACTTTCATTTCTTCGCTTGTTCCTTTCTGTGATTTCTTTTGTTGTTCCGCCTATGTCTGCACTCGTTTCATGCGCCCAAAATTCCCGGTTGAAAAGCAGGCACATCCGCGCAATATTTCAGCCTTTCTCTCCGCTGTACAACATGCGCTTAAGCCGTTGGTATCCTTCCGCCGTAACAGGATTCTGCGCCAAATAGGTCCTAAGCGGCGCCAACGTCAAAAGCATGATCAGCTGATAGGTAAAAATCTGTCTCCTGCTCATATACTTTCGCACAATATGCCTGTGCTCTGCGGCGGAACGTCTCCGGTTTTCTTTCGCCTCAGAAAACCCGCCGCCCTCGTAGGAAGTCACCGTGACCGGCAGATAACGCATCTTAGCGTGCGCCCTGTAATAGCACCAGAGAAAATGTTCATAGTCGGCGCGCACCTGATAGCAGGTACGAAATCCCCGTTTTTTCAAGAGCCTTCTGTCATAAAAACAGGCCTGATGACAGGGCACATTGCGATAACAGGCAAAATCGTCAATCCGCGGATTTGACATCACAGCCGCGCCCGTCGTCCGCTCCCTGATATTGCCGTAGAAAATGTGCGGCCGCCGCCCACATTGACCACCTAAGTCAATATCAATATGATGCCGCACTCTGGCAAGCACCGTATCGTCCTCGAAATAGTCTCCGCAGTTTAGGAAAAAAAGATACCTGCCCGATGCGTGGGAAACCGCACGGTTCATGGCATCGTAAATGCCCTCGTCCTTTTCCCTGAAAACTTTTAAGTCTTCCCCGGGCGTCAGTTTTTCGACAGAGCCGTCCGTGGAAAGACCGTCTTCCACGATGATCTCGTAATCCTTTTCCGTTTGGCTGCGGATGCTCTCGATCGTTTTCTGCAGTTTTTCGCCTGCGTTATAACAGACGACGATGATACTGAAGGTCATACGTTTCTCCTTAATTGACATCCGACAGGATGTTGACCATGTCGTGAAACAAAAATGTCTTATAGGGCAGTACCAGCACGCCGTCATTTGCGGCACGGCTTAAATACATTGCAAAGTAAAGCACTGCCGAAAGCAGGATTCCTGCCCGAAACAGCCGCCGCCATCTTTCGTCCCTCACCCTTTTTAGGAGCATGGGCAAAAACAAGATCTGGCTCACGGTCAGATAATAGCCGATCCGCGATATAATAGGCAAGAACGAGCAAAATGTATAGAGCACAAAAGCCCCCAAATTCAAATACAGATAAAACCAAAACCGCGGCTCCTCCGCCAATGTCCCCGCCTTATTTCCGACACACTCGTCATTTTTCGACGACATTCCTTGCGCACAGCCGTCTGCCTGATCCACAGCTCCTGCTGCCTGCCTTCTTTCTTCCATCAAATACACGATCCCCGCGAAGGCAAGCACCGCTGCGCAACGCAGGATATTGATATAACTGGTGCCGCCCTCCAGATACTCCGTATCCTCGTAGGTCGGATAGAGAAACACCACCACTTTCAGATAAAAATCCTGCATAAACAAAAAGGTCGTGCAAAAGAGCGCCGCCGGCGCAAGCTGCCACTTCTTCCATCGAAGGGAAGCCAAAAAGTAGAGCGGTATCACCACCAGAAGCGACTTGTGGAACGTCGCACCCAGCAGGACTAACACCAGAAATCTGCCCCACTGTCTGCGCAGCACAAACTTCATGGAATAAAGGGCAATCGCAAGCGCCAGATAATAGCGCACTGTACTGAAGGTCTGGAAATAATACCCCAGCATCATAAACAAGAAAAAGCTTAAGGCAAATTCGTCACTCTGCTCATATAACGCAAGCAGAAACAAGAGCACCGTCACGAAAGAATAGACCGCAAACACCAGCAGAAAATTCTCAAACCCGGACAGCCCGTAAATCAATTTTACCAATAAATTAAAACCGATCTCCGTGGGCACGTAAGCGTCGCAGTTGACCAGGTGCATAAACTCCACGTACTTTGCATAATCGTTGCCGACATTCAGCCTGCACGCGGAAAGAGCAAACAAAATGAGAAAAATCGCCCACAGGCAGATTTTGTTCATGAGCTGCTGCCGCGTTACCGTATGGGGTTGTCTCTTTGGATGATTGTCCACCATCCCCGCAAGCAGCGCCGTAAACGCAGCCACCGTAATATACAGGATCATCCGCCTTTTGCCTCCCGTACACCCTCACACATGATACGATAGGCTTTCCTTACTGAAATTTTCCGACACATTTCGCTCCTGTGTACCCAAAGGAACCGCAGAGCAAGCGGCTTGGCAAGCCCTCCGTAAAGATGGTGGTAGAGCACGCCCCTGTCGCGGAAAAATTTTTCAGTATAACCGTTAAACCAGGTGGAAGGACGCTCCTTCTCCTCACCAATGCAGGCTGTGTGCGCATATATGGTGAGCCCCGCTCGCAGACAGTCCCGCAAAAAAAGACTGTCCTCCCCGTTGCTGTATTTTGCGCCGCCGCCAAACAGGAGCGAGTAGTGCACATTTGCCCGCCTAAGGGACGAAAGTTTCGCCGAAATGCTGTAGGCGGGATATCTGCCGTAATTCTTCCAGGTAACACGGCTGATCGACCGATTCCAGTAAGTCCTGCGGGCAGGAGCAACCTTTACATTAAAAAGGATCAGATCCGCGTCGGGAAGGGCGCGATAAGCGTCCATGACTTTCTCCGCATAGTCAGACGAAAGCACAATATCCTCGTCGGAAAAAAGCACCCGTTCCCCCGAAGCATGTAACAGCGCGGTATTGCGGCTCAGCCCCACGCCCCGCTCGGGCATGGAAAAGCAGCGCGCCGTTCCTTTCGGTACGGAAACCGTTTCATACCCATACCGGTCGCACTGATTTACAAGAATCGCATCTGTGGCAATATTCATTTTTGAAAGAAGCGCCGCCGCGTCTTTTTCGACTGCGGAGATCAAAACTTCCAATTTCATGCCGCACATCTTCTCTCTCCTACCCATATGTTCCTGCCAACCGCTACGCTTCTTTTCCATCCAAATCCCGCGGCCGCAGACATTCTCTCCCATAATATTTCCGCAAAAATCCCGCGTCACAGTCCCGTATTGCCATCCCCAAAAGCACGCAGTCCTGCGCCGCCAGCTGATCGATCACATAAGATACCCAGGCGGCATTTGCCTTCCTGAAAGGAACGGACAAAACCACGCCGGACGACTTACGCAGATTGCCAAAATCCTCCTCCGAAAAAGGCTGATCGGGAGAACCTTCACAGACCGTAATATCCCCTGCCTTTTCCCGCAGATATGCAAGGTTCTTTTCATAATCTCCGCTCAAATTTCCCGGTCCGTCCACATAGCCCAGAAATGACGCGTCTGTCACTTTTCTCAGATCGCCTGCCACCATGATGCGCGCCTCAAAAACACCACGGAGCGCGACTGACAAAAGCGCTAAAAAGAGTCCCAGCAAAAGTCCCAGCAAAACAGCCTGCAGCAGGCGATTGTCCGCCACTGCCAGTTTTGCCTCCGTCTCCTGAATCGCACCGATCTTAATAAACTCCTTCGCCTGCTCTCCGTACGCGGCAAGCGCCTGCACCGCAGCGTGCAAAATTGCTTCTGTACGTTCCTCTCTGTTCGTTGTCACCGTTACGGTGAGCAGTCGGATATCCGAAAGAATTTCCGCCCTGATCGACGCCTGCACTTCCTCACGGGAATAATCTCCCGAAAGATAGGAAAGCGTCAAGTCCATGATTGGATCCGCCGCCATCAAATCGTTCCAAGTATAGCCGTTATACGCCTGATAGACCTCCCCCGTCTCATCCGCCGCAAAGTCCAGATACACCTTTGCAAATGCCTGATACTCCCGCTTCCCCTCCGGAACCGTCCGCGACAGCGTATAGATAACCCCAAAAAGAAGCGCCGCTGCCATACCAATCGCAATCACGAAAGGAAGCCGCCGCCAAAGACAGATCATATATTTTTTTAAATCCATGCCTGCTTCTTTATAGTTATCATCTCTCATAACGCAAACCTTTCACTATTTCATAGCCGTCGTCTGGTCCTTTTCGACCCCCTCCGTACTCTCCGGCTTGATCAAAATCTTTAACGTGAGCATCATCAGCTTTAAGTCCAGCCATACCGAATACTGTTCAATATAAGTCAAGTCCAACTTTAACTTATCATAAGGCTTGGTATTATATTTCCCATACACCTGCGCATAACCCGCAAGCCCCGCTTTCACCTTCATGCGGAGTGCAAATTCCGGCATCTCCTTCATGTAATCGTCGATGATATTAGGCCGCTCCGGTCTGGGACCGATAAAGGACATTTCACCCTTTAAGATATTGACAAGCTGCGGCAGCTCATCAATCCTGGTAGCACGGATGAACTTTCCCACCGGCGTAACGCGGGGATCATCCTTCGCAGCCAGTCTCGCCACACCGTCTTTTTCCGCATCCACCTCCATACTGCGGAATTTTAAAATATAAAATTCTTTTCTGTCCCTCGTGCAGCGAATCTGCTTGTATAAGACAGGGCCGCCGTCATAAAGCTTGATTGCCGCGGCCGTGATCAGCATAATCGGCGACGCGATCACCAGAAGAAGAATCGAGCAGATCAGGTCGATCATCCGCTTTGCCAGGCGCTGCTCCACCTTGAGAGAATACTCTCTGGTCAGGTAAACGGGCGTGTCAAACAGGTGGAGCTGATCCGCGCCCTTCACCAGCACATCCGAAATCTTCGGCATCATATAGACACGGATAGAACGGCTGTAACACAGCTTCAAAAGCTCGTTTCGTGCCGCCACGGGAATATCCCAGAGCACCACCGCGCCGTACTGTTCGCCGATTTCCGCTTTTACGGCTTTCATCCCCTCCGAGATGTTGATACATTTCTTCACCCGATACTTGTCCCGACGTGAATTAAATTTCGCTATGATATCGTCGATTGGTCGTTCGCCGTGAACAATGAGAATATCCCTTGGCGGAAATGCCTTGTAATAACAGGCATTACAGACATAGACCCAAACCGCTGAGATCATGATCTGTATCAGCATCACCATCGCGATAGGGCGCACTGCCACCACCCAGTTTGCCATCAGGGAAATCTGGAAATAAGAAATCACATTGACAAATAAAAGGGAAAAAACTTCCGAGATAAAAACATCCGTCGCCTTCAAATAACCGACCTTTAATGCGCCGTACATATTGGCAAAAAAGAACAGCAGCACAAAGTAGATCAGGATCATCAAAAGATGGCCGTTGCGGAAGAATTTGGCTTTCCCGTGAAAGCGCAGATAAGGATAGTATTCCTGAAACCAAAAATAGGCGTAGACCGCCGTGTGAATGATCAACCCAACGAAGGACAACTGCAATATGATCAATCTTTTTAAGGATTCAAATCGTCTCATGGTTTTTTCCATTCCAATGCGTCATAAATTTCCGATTAAAAAATCAGCACATCAGTGTGATTTTTCAATCTACACTCCGTTTTACATTACAGGCGCCTTAAAACAGCTCTGAAAGCCCATGGAATAAAATATCGAAAGCTCTCCGGCACCGACAGCCCTTCCTGCCTGCGATAAAGATTCCAAATCCGCCGCAGCGCTTTTATCTTGTTGGAAGAAAGAGATTTTGGAGGTCTTCTGTAGATTGCAAGTGTCTCGTCGAGACCGTACGCCTTATGCCCCGCCCGCAGGATATTCCACCAGGTCGCCGTATCTTCGCTCTCCACAAGCGGCATCCTGATCAGTTCGTCCGTGATCTTTTCTCTGTCAAGAAGCACCGTGGTAGTAAAAATCACCGTTCGCGACAATGCCTTTCGATAGGTGAGAACAGGCGGCACATGTACCACCTTCCCCGCGGGAACCGCCTCCTCGTCGCCAAACTCATAGGCGCTGAATACAAACCCCGCCTCCTCCTGCTGTAAAAAAGCAAATTCTTTTGCAAGTTTCTCGGGATACCACACATCGTCCGCATCGAGAAAGGCAATATATCTGCCGCGCGCAAGCGCAAGCCCCGTGTTTCTCGCCGCCGCCGCTCCCTCATTTTTCTCCTTGCAAAGAAGCAGGATCTGTCTGCCCTTTCCGTCTGTGTAACTCTCTGCCAGACACACATTTGATATCCGCTCAGAAAATTCCGCCGTCACATCCCGCCGACTGCACTGTGCAAGCGCACCGCGGACTGTCCGCGCACTTTCGTCGGGCGAAGCGTCCTCGATCAGCAACAGTTCCCAGTTCTCAAAGGTCTGCGCCGCCACCATGTCTATGGTCTTCGTGATATATTTCTCTGCGCCGTACACCGGAACGATCACGCTGATCAGCCCGTCTTTTTTTTCACTCAAGCCTTCTCCCCTTCGCTCACAACCTGCGTCTCCCCTCCGACCTCCTCTTTTACCAGATAGATCGGGCGCTTTTTTACTTCCATATATGTCTTTGACAAATACTGTCCCAAAATCCCCAGACAGAAAAGCTGTACCCCGCTGACCATCATAATGAGGCAGACTAAGGATGGCCATCCGGAAGTCGGGTCATCGAACACAAGTTTTCGCACTATCGTAAATACAATCATCGCAAACGCAAGCACACAGAACAACACCCCCATCACAGAGGCAATGGTAAGCGGCGCCGTGGAAAAGGCGATAATCCCTTCCAGTGAATAGAGAAAAAGCTTCCAGAATGACCACTTCGTTTCCCCTTTTCTGCGTTCCACATTCTCATACTCCAGCCACTTGGTCTCATAGCCCACCCAGCCGAAGATCCCTTTTGTAAAACGGTTATATTCGGACATCGCCAAAATCGCGTCCACTACCTGTCTGGTCATCAGGCGATAATCCCGTGCACCGTCTACGATCTCCGTGCGCGAGATTCGATTCATCAACCGATAAAACATCCGCGCAAAAAAAGAACGGATCAGCGGCTCTCCCTTTCTGGTCACACGCCTGGTTGCCACGGAATCATATCCCTGTTCGATATAGGAATACATCTCCGGCAAAAGCGCAGGCGGATCCTGCAGATCCGCATCCATCAATACCGCCAAATCACCCTTACAGTTCTGCAATCCCGCGTAGATTGCCGCCTCCTTACCGAAATTGCGGGAAAAAGAAATCAGTCTCACGCGTGTATCTTCCGCGCAGAGTTTTTTTACCTCCGAGACCGTCTTATCTTTGGAGCCGTCATCCACATAAAGGATTTCCAAAGCGATCTGTTTCTTCTCAAAAAATTCTGCATTTTTACATAATTCATCATAGAAATCCCTGACGTTTTCTTCTTCATTGTAACAGGGCACGATGACGCTGAGCAGCCTCATAACGTTCTCCTTTCGTGCATATCAATATTAGTGTACCACATTTACATAAAAAAAGGAAGAGACGTATCTCTCCCTTCTACCCGATCAATCCATTTTCCAAGCGTATGTGATCCGCCACGACCGCTATGTACTCACTGTTGGTCGGCCTGGTATATTCCGGACTGTTGCCGTAGCCAAACAATTCCTCAAACAGATCACCGTTTCCCCTGTCCCAGGAAACTTCGATCGCATTGCGAATCGCCCGTTCCACTTTTGTGTCCGTGGTCTGATAATGCTTTGCCAGATCAGGATACAAAAGCTTTGTAACACTCCCCACAAGCTCCATATCCTCCACGCACATCTCCAGAGCGCTTCGCAAAAACTGATATCCCCTCAGATGCGCCGGGATACCAAGCTCCAGCATGAAATCCGAAATCACCCGCTCCATCTCATGACTGCTCACCATATTCTGTTGTGCCATTCCCCTTTTACTCCTTTGCAACATTATATTTTGACAACCTTTCGGAACATTCCCCGTCGGTTATCATTTTCTTTCGACATGATACCAAATATTCATCGCACTGTAAATTATAAGTTATCGCGCTGTCATTTGTTATAACCGCGCTTTTTCCACATTTTCGCGGAACCATTCATAGGCGAGCGAAACGCCCTCCTCCAGCTCGACTTTATGCTTCCAGCCAAGCCCGTGCAGCTTCGTCACATCTGTAAGTTTTCTCGGCGTACCGTCCGGCATACTATCGTCCCACACGATTTCGCCCGTATAACCCACCGCCTTGCGCACCGTCTCCGCCAGTTCCCTAATTGTAACTTCCTTGCCCGTACCGATGTTCACATGCTGCTCGCCGCTATAATTCTCTAACAGGAACACGCAGGCATCCGCCATATCGTCCACATAGAGAAATTCCCGCAGGGGTGTGCCCGTGCCCCAAAGCGTCACCGTAGGATCACCATTCACTTTTGCCTCATGAAATTTGCGGATCATGGCAGGCATCACATGAGAACCCTCCAGATCGTAGTTATCGTGAGGACCGTAAAGATTTGTCGGCATACAGCTGATGAAATCATCCCCGTACTGTCTCTTATAAAACTTGCACATCTCAAGTCCCGCGATCTTAGCGATGGCATATGCCTCATTCGTCTCCTCCAGAGGCCCCGTCAGCAGCGCGTCCTCCGGGATCGGCTGCGGCGCCATTCTGGGATAAATGCAGGTACTTCCCAAAAACAACAGTTTTTTTACTTTATATTCGTGGCAGCACTGAATCACGTTGCATTGAATCTGCATATTCTCGTAAGCGAACTCCGCCGGCGTGGTATTGTTGGCGTTGATGCCGCCCACTTTTGCTGCCGCCAGAACCACCACATCCGGCCGTTCTTTCTCGAAAAAATCCCGCACCGCTTGTTGACTAAGTAAGTCAAGTTCTTTATGTGTCCTGCCGATCACATTTGTGTAACCTTTTGCCTGCAGGGAACGCACAATCGCACTTCCTACCAGGCCTCTATGTCCCGCCACGTAAATCTTGTCTGTCTGCTTCATTCCGCTCTCCTAATCCCATGCTGTTTTATCAGTACAGCTCCTTTGCCGCACCCGATCGTATCTGCTATTAGTTTATCACAGGACCTGTCCTTTTACAAGAATCCCGATTTCCCGATTCCTTAAATCCTATTCCCTGACAATGTCTCTCATGCGCGCCTTTTTTGTAAAATCATTTGCAGCACTATCCCAATCAAGGTAACTGCCGAAACAAGCTCCGCCCCTCTCCAGTACCAGGGTTCTTCAAAACGTACATAAAGGGTTCCGTCATAACCTTGCGGAAGAAGCACCCGCAGACGTCCCGGCAGCGACAGCTGTATCGAAAGTTTCTCTCCCGTCTCCTGATCGCGACACACATATCCTTTGTAAGGAAGAATCGGAAGATCAATGCAGGACTCCTCCTGCGCATTATTTTTACAGATAACTCTATGTTCTCTCCCGATACGTTGTTCCTCTATCACCTCTACCCCGCTTCCCGGCACAGACACAGCCTCGTACACATATCCCACCGGCGTCTCCCGCGGAAGATACTCGCCGTTTCCCACTTCTTCGGAATGCAGGTCCGATTCATCGCAAAGCTCCAGCACTTCCGACTTTTGTGCAAAATCATACATGTAATGATCCGCCGACACAAAGAAAAAGGCTCCCAACACGATAAGGCACATCCGGTATCTGTGCCCACTGCTTTCCCGCGCCAACAGACAAAACAAGCTCATCGTCGTCAGCGTCAGGAAAAAGCAGCACACACCCATAAAACGCCAGGAAAACTGAATATTTTTGGTAATCATACGGAACAACCCGTTCATTTGCTGCAAGGAATCCCAGGGAAACCAAATCGTACACATAAATCCCGACAACACGGCTAACGCTAAACTGAAATCTCCTATTTTAACGATCTCCGTCTGCATCTTCCCTTGATACAGGCGGTAGATCAGATAAAACGCCGCCGCTAACGCAAATGCCCCCAACGCGTAGTTGCGCTCACTCATGTTCGTGAAAACACCACTTGCATGGGTATACCCCCATCCCGTCTGAAAAAGCGTGAACATCTGACTCAGGTATGCACCTACAGAACCCATTCTCCCCAACGCACTGAGCGAAGTTTCATGATTGGCATATCCCAACCGCATATAATCCGCAAACGGAAGCAAAAACCATAAATTGATCAGAATCGTTCCCAGAACCGCTTTCAGCATCTGCACAAAGCAAGGTCTTGTAAATGTTTTTTTGATCAATATAAGGCAGAAAAGCCCGATAAACAAAACTACGATCACACAAGTGATGACATGACTCTGAATAATGCCCGTCATTCCCAGCGCCAGCGGCACCCAGCTCATCCCATACCGTTCATTCTCTGCGGAATCCATATAAATCCGCATCAAACCGTAAAAAATCAGTGGGAAAAAGAGCATCGCCGTATATTCTCCCACTGCCGCCCGCGTATACATACAAACAAATCGATACGGCATCAGCACATAGGCGGCACTGCCAATCAACGCCGTTTTATGGTCGCGAAAAACCTTGCGGAAAGAATAATAAGAAACATACGCCGTCAACAGATTGATCAAAACGACATACATTTTATAGGCTCCCTGCACGCTAAACCCCAGGATCCGCAGCAAAGCCGGTATATACAAAAAAATTTCCCCGTAAAATATGGCGGAAGCATAACCGTATCCGTTATTCCAATAGCCGGACATACGATTAGGAATCTCCCCTTTCAATAAAGAAGTTTTAATGGCTTCGATACGAGACAAATGAAAGGATAAATCGTCCCCGATAAACATCAGATACCTCATAAGCGGCAGACTGGCAAACAGCGCGATTCCCGTAAGCATTACCGCGGTAACGCGCGCCCGCCTGCGGGAAACCTCCGGCACTCTCCGATACCACCACAGAAACCCGTTTATGAGAAAGCAACCCAGCAACACCCAGAAAAGCCGCACATTTTTCCAGGCGTTTGTCTCTCTGATCGTGATGCTCTCCACAAACAGATACCCTTTTCCGCTGTAATTCAGATGTACCTCAAATGCCTCTACCGGCATCTGTGATGAAAAGGTGCGCTCTATCTTATCGGCATCGACCGGGATACGACGTCCGTCATTCCCCACAATAACAGCTGCCGTTCTGAGCGCCGATGTGAACGCGTATTTCTGATTGGGATCATCCGTCTGATAAACAACGGATACCTGATAACTGCCTTTCGGCAGATCGATCGGCGGCGTCGTGATATAAACATACTGCGGATCGACAGCAGTTTCCGCAATCAGATCCATATCCACGTAACAGCCCTCACCATATTCTTTGTATGCCGTATGGCGGCAGACGGCTGCTGTCAAATCCTGCCCTTGATAAGTATAAGAATGAAGGGGAATCTCATATCGAATGATACAGATACTCAAAAGAAGAATTTGCACTATCACCAGCACGCCGGTTGCAGATATTCGGTGGGTTTCATTCTCCCCTATCCATTTACGAAACCCCATCCTGCTAAATTTCATTTTCGATTTTTCTCCTTCGTGCAGTCATCTTTCGTGAAACAAATTACAGCAAGTATATCACAGAGCCTGTTCTTTTTCAAGAAACGCTGCCTACCTCCTATTGCACCGCTCGAAAGCCGTCCGCAAGCCCTTCCCCCAAAAAGGCGATCTGCGGCTTAGTCGGCGCGGAAGGAAACGCGTCATACCCCGTCTGATCTCCCGAGGCAGGATAATAAAAAGTCACCCCTTCGACCTCGCAGGATTCTACCTCGAAATTCTCATAATCTTTCTGCAAAATCCAGTAATTATTTTCATAGGAGGAGACAATACCGCGCCCCAAAGCGAATACTTTATAGGCGAGGAGCAGACATACTGCCGCGCAGACACAATGATTTACTGCCTTCCTCCTGCCGCCAATCGACATCCGCTGTCCCGCTTCCATCACCGTCGCATACATTCCCCCGAACACCACCGCCGGCGTCAGATACACATAGACAGAGCCATAACGCATCAGAGGCGAAGTACCCAGCCAAAACAGAAAAGAAAGCGCCACCGTACCCTGTATCAGTAAAAGCGTAGGAAACGTGTCAACTCTATCATCGTAATTGCCCGACGTCTTCGCGTCGTCACTTACCCACCGCCCGCAACTGCGGCGCCATATGCAATATCCGGCCCAAATAACCAACACCGCTGCAGCCAAAACCGCCGCCATTACAAAAACTTTATCGCTTCCCGTCAATCCGCGGAACCAATCGGGCAGCCACTCCCCCGGTGAAACATCATACCTTGTCACATCGCTGTATCCCCTGCCCCAAACCTGAATCTCCCGCGCGTCATAGTCCGCTGTGCCCTTCGGGATTTTCCAGTTCACGCCAAACAGATCGATTCCCGTAAAAGGATAAACCAGCCATCCGGAAAGCCACACATTCCGGATTAAAAAAGGCAGCGCCGTCACAAAACCAAGCCCCAGATAAATACCCGTCTGTCCCCACCGTTTCTCCTTTATCAGGCGGCAGGCAGGATAAATCGTAAGCAGTAAAATAAGAGCCGCCGACAGCTTCACCGTCAACAGGAACACAGCAAGCACACATAAAAGCGCATAGGGAAAAATTTCCTTTTTCCCGCGCTCCGCAAGCGAAAGCCATGTAATCACCAGATAAAAGGCAATCAACACCATAAAATAATCGGAAGCAGGGGAAATCATTTCATCAAAAATATTGACCACATAATAGACGCACATTACCCGCGCAAAGTCGCTGGCGCGAAGCTTTTTCTCCCGTATGGAATCCACAAGACGCAGGCATCCTGCCGCAAGAATAAAGGCAAGAAATCCCGCCGCACAGTGATAAGATTGTCCCCCTAAAAACGCCATACTGTAAAAGGCCGACAATGCAAAAGAAGAGCTGTTGTAAGCCAGCCTGCAATGCAGGTTTCCAAGACCTTTTACCACGCCGTATTCCTCGATCCAGCGGATGCTCTGGGCATGGTAGAGAGCGGTATCATAGTGGGGGATTCCACGGGAGGTGCCGTAGGCAAATAGCAGAAACAGCAAAATAACAACAGCGCTATTACTTCCCCACGGCAGTCTGCCTTTCAGCATCTCCAATATCCCTTGCCGTTCCCGCAGAAAAATGACAATACAGACCGCGCATAACATGACATTCGCCCACAATCCCACGCCTGCAAACAGACTGAAAAACTGCGCATAAACCGTAACACAGACCAGACCGCACATCACATACGCATCCGCACCATACCTATCGGCAGGAAGTCTGCCTGCTGCCGTACAGTCCGAATACCCGGCATGATCCGCGTTTTGATTCTCCGCTGGATAAGCAAGGTGCCGCGTCAAAAAACGCAGCACGCCATACCCCACGAAAAACGTGGTCACTATCATATAAATCCAAACAAAAATCACCGACAACATTCCGCTATCTGTTTCCTTTATATCGTATCGTTTTCATTGTGTCTTCTTAAATTACATCCTGTTAAAAACATATCCGACGTTACTTTAGCTACGACTCATTCTCTATTTTTGTTCCGATATTCCTCGCAGCTCATGCCCGCGATCTCTTTTATGTCCGCATCCATCATCATGGTAACTAAGCCCTGAAAGTCCACATCTCGTTTCCAGCCAAGCTCCCGCTCCGCTTTTTCGCAGTTGCCCCAAAGAAATTCCACTTCCGCGGGACGATAAAATTCAGGATTGACATCCACCAAAAGCCTGTCCGTCTTTGCATCGTACCCTTTCTCGTTCACGCCGCTTCCTTCCCAGCGAATGTTGATGCCAAGCTCCCCGAACGCCGCTTCCACAAACTCCCTGACCGTGTGCGTCTCGTTTGTCGCCAGCACGTAGTCATCCGCTTTATCCTGCTGCAGCATAAGCCACATGCCCTTGATATAATCTCCCGCAAAGCCCCAATCGCGCTTTGCGTTCATGTTGCCGAGAGAAAGCTTCTCCTGCTTTCCCGCAATGATATTCGCGATTGCCAGCGTAATTTTGCGGGTCACAAAATTCTCTCCACGCCTGGGCGATTCATGGTTAAAGAGAATGCCGTTGCAGGCGTACATATTGTAAGATTCCCTGTAATTCACCGTGATCCAGTAAGAGTAGAGCTTCGCCGCACCGTAAGGGCTCTTGGGATAAAAGGGCGTCTTCTCGCTCTGCGGAGCCGTCTCCGGGATGCCTCCGAACAGTTCCGATGTGGAAGCCTGATAAAATCTGCACGTTCCGCCGTTTACACGAATCGCCTCCAGAAGCTTTAAGGTACTTACCCCCGTTGCCTCCGCCGTGTACTCCGGCACCTCAAAAGACACGCCCACATGCGACTGCGCCGCCAGATTATATACCTCCGTCGGGCGAATCTCCGCAATCAGCCGCATCAGATTGCTGGAATCGGTGGTATCCGCATAGTGCAGGAAAAACTTTACCTTATGATAGTCGGAAGCGATCAGATGATCGATCCGCTGTGTATTGGCAATGCTGTGCCTGCGGATCAGTCCGTGTACTTCATATCCTTTCTCTAATAAAAACTCCGCCAGATAAGAGCCGTCCTGCCCCGTAATCCCTGTAATAAGCGCAATTTTCTGCATGTTCACGCACCGTTTCCTTTCTATCTGCATTTCTTTTTCGTAATTTCTGTCTTTCTGCATTTCAACCTTCCGGCAACGCTGCCGCGGGATTTTCTTTTCCTATCCTTCCTCCGCGCGTCACGCCCCATTTTCTGCTCCCGTACATCTTCTCACAAAAAGCGCCGCCTGTAAAGAAAAACCGTCGCCGCATCCTTATTTTTCCCCTTCTAAATAGGCTGCAATCGCATCATGCCAATCCGCAAACGCAAAATCCGTCGTCATACGGAACATGTAATTATCCAGAATAGAGTATGCGGGACGCTTCACAGCCGCGCCGTACTCCTCGGAAGTAATTGCCTCCACCACGGTCTTTTTGCCTGCCAAACGGAAGATTTCTTCCGTAAACTGCGCCCAGCTGCAGTCCCCCTCGCAGGTGGCATGAAACAGACCGTAATTTTCTGTAGGTAGAAGATATGCTATTGCTTTCGCAAGTTCCGCCGCACTGGTGGGAGAGCCAACCTGATCACGCACAACCCGCACCTTGTCGTTTGATTCGCTGAGTCTGAGCATGGTTTTTACAAAATTCTTACCGTCGCCGTAAAGCCACGCCGTGCGCAGGATGAAATGTCTGTCGCTGAACTCTTTGACAAATTCCTCTCCCGCAAGCTTCGTCCTGCCGTATGCCCCCTGCGGTCCCGTCGGATCGGTCTCTTTGTAGGGTCTTGTCCCATTGCCGTCAAACACATAGTCCGTGGAAATGTGCATCAGCTTTGCGCCTGTCTCGCTTGCCGCGATACTCAGATTGCGCGCACCGATGGCATTGATGCGAAAGGCGAGATCTTCCTCTTTTTCACAGGCTTCCACCGCTGTGTATGCGGCGCAGTTGATAATCGCATAGGGCTTGATCTCCCGCGCGAATTTCATCACGTCGTCCACTTTCGTGATGTCCAGTTCCCCCACATCCGTATTGACCAGTTCATACTCGCTGCTGTCTGCGTATTGCAGATTTACCGCTCGTCCGAGCTGCCCGTTGCAGCCTGTTACGATTATTTTTTTCATGGTGTTTTTCCTTTCTACTGCTATGTATTTATTCGTATGGTAATTCTTTTCCCGCAATCTCTGCCCGAAAAACCTTACCGATATCTGTTTTTATATTCTTCTTTTGCTTTTTGGGTATATTCACATACAAATTCGCGTTTTGCCTCCGTATAGCCGTCCCGATCATGTTCGTAGGACTTCCAAAGCGACAGCTTTAATTTCTCATATTCTTTCGCTATCGTCGGGTTATCATTCAGGTAATCCCTGAAATACACTTCATCATTATCCCCCAAATAGCGTAAATGCAGGTGAAACACTTTTTCGGCAAATCCGTTTTCGGTATATCCCTTGTTAAAAGAGATCCTTCGCTCGCTTTCCGACATACAAAGATACCCGTTTTCTACAATCATATCCTTTACTTTGAGAATATCTGCCTGCAAAGGAATCTCCACCAGAATATCAATGATCGGTTTTGCCCAAATATTTTCAATCGCGGTACTTCCAATATGACTGATTTTTACATCTATTATATTACCAGCCAAAAAGTCTTGTATCCTTTGACATTCTTCATGATACCATATTTTCCATCTTTCATCATGCTCCACAAGAAAAATGGGGAATAACTGCCACAATTCCTCTAATGTCATTTCCGATAATTTTTTAGCCATCCTGTTCTCCACGCAGTTACCTTCTGCACATCCGGAATTTCGTCCTCCGTACCGTTCCATTGTACCATATCCTCATGAATAAAGTACAGCATTCGTTCCAATAGACTAAAAAAAGGCAGCCATGCTGCCAGTCGCCGCTACTTTCTACGCCGATAAACTTGCTGATTGCTACTTAATTTGATAATCAATTTCCACATCTTTCAATAAATATGTGGCTGATTCCGGATTTTGCTTCACATATTTCAATATCTTTGGAACTAAATATTTGGTTATAGCACATTGCATATTTGATGACTCATAACTATTTCGCGCTTTTTTTACAGGGCATCCGCCTCTGCACACCAACCGAAAGTCGCATTTCGAACACTTATTATCGTTTTCCAAATCCATTGACGACAAATTATCAATTGCTTTATTAAAAAAATTCACTCCCTGGTCAGTGACTTCTCCTACTATAAATAAATCCGCTACGGGATCTGTCGAATCAACAACTTCATAGCATGACGAAATGTAATTGTCCGTTGTCAAAGCAAGATTAAATCCGGAAAGCGCCCCACAATAATAGTGCCCCGGAAAGCGGAATGCATTCGATGTCAAACGCATACTGTGCTTATATGCAAAATCTGTACATTCCTGTAAAAGTAAGCACTTACTATAGCTTTGCATTTTCGTAAATCTTGGCACGATATCGAAACGTGGATATTGGCATACCACAAGTCTTTGCCGCAGTTAATCCTGTTATTTTTCCCGACTTCCATTGTTGATAAACTTGATGAAAGTTGTCCGGTAATGGTGCCGGAGTTCTGCCGAAACGCACACCCCTTGCTTTTGCTGCCGCAATCCCCGCCGTCTGCCGCTCCTCGTTCTGGTCGCGGCTGCTAACACGGATATATCCATATGTATCTGCCATTTTTCCTCCTTTCTCGCCGGAAGCCAACTTCCAATCCGGCATTTTCTTGCATTGGTAATTCGGAGCAGCTGAATGATTTAAGGATGTATGTCGTACGCAAGGACATTGACCAGATTATAAAAGACATTCAGGCAGCGCATAGGAACGCCGCAATCGCAGACGATGGACAGCCCCATTCCTCCTAGATAAAACGGCAGGAAAAACGGGAATAGCAAAAACCACCTACCATAGATATTTTTCATACAAATAGAACCGACCTTTTCTCCAATGGGCATAACCGGCTCTGCTGTATCCCATGTGAGAATACAGTTTTAACGCGGAAGGGTTATTGCTGAAAGCATCAAGTCTGACAGCCATGATCCCTTCCGCTCTGCATTTTTCCTCAATAAACTGCATCGTCTGTTTTGCCACGCCCCGATGTTGAAATAAAGGATTCACGCACAACCGATGCACCACAAAAAATTCCCTGTCGGGATATTGCCAACTTCCATTTTGATAGGCTTCGTCATATTGATGATTCAAGGCAAAAACAACGGCAATTTTTCCCTCTGATACGCCGATATAGGAACAGCCCTGTCGGATGTCTTCAGCAAAATCTTCCGCCGTCGGATAAATTTCATCCCACTGGTGGATGTGGTTGTGTTCCATGGTAAGGATCGCGTTTTTGACTAGGCGCATGATTTCGTTAAGATGATTTGAGGTTGCTAATTGGTATTGTATTCTCATGTTATAACGATATCCTTTTGTTGGCTTTCACACTACGCATTTTATCGTTATGCAGTTTGAAAGTCAATTCGATTTTTACCAAACAATCCTTTCAATTTAATATGCAAATATATTTTAATCTTTCGTAATAATATACGTATTCCTGTAACACGGCATTTTCAGCATACTCGTATTCCAAAGCACCTGCTGCTCCTTTACGGCCTATACCATTCCGCAAAACGAACCACCTTTCCCTCTGAAACCTCTATCGCCCAAAACATCGGGAAATCCGTTTCCCGCAGATAGTCCGCAAACGCCGCCTCGTCTATCTCTATCCGCTCACCCTGATGATTTTCCAAAACAAAGTAGCGGCAGTCGCCAGCAAGCGGATAGGTGACGTCTTCGCCTTCTATATCCACGATCTCAAAGCCTGCATCCGCATCATACTCCGGCTTCCAATCAGAATCCTCTGGCGTCACCCAATTCTGTCTGTCGATCGTGACGACACCGTCGCCAAAGTGTGAAATATAACCTGACATCTGCACATTACCTGCGGCATCTTCTACCGAAGGCAGCTCCCCCGGCGCGACCACCGCAAACGTATCCGCAATCACAGGCAGTTCCCTTCCCCAACCTTCTTCCGCTTCCTCGGGATAACGATAAAATACGCAAAACACTCTGCCTTCCGTCTCATACAGTCTGACCCGATAGGCCATCCCGTCTTCTTCCCTTTCCATACCGTCATCCGCCGGAAGATAACCGTTATTCGTTAACAGCTGTTCCGCCTGCTGTCTGTCCGGGAAATCTGACACCCACAGTCTGACATCCTCATTTGCTGCAGCCTGCCACATATTCGTTTCGGTTTTTTGCCACTCTCCTACAGGCAGATACAGCATATATTCCGGTTCCGCCACAAGCTCTGCCTGCTTTTCCTCCGCCATCCCTTCTTTCATGAAAGTGAGGGTAATCGTGTCCGCCGTGTTGTTTTCTGCGCTGCTGTCTGCTCCCGCCACGGTGTTTTCTACATCATCGTCTGCTTTTGCCGTATTGCCCTCTGCTTCCGTCCCGGCATTTCCCGCGCTATCATTTGCTCCTGCTGCACCGCCCGTTCCATTGATATCGTTCCGCAAATCATCCGTCTTTTCTCCGATCACGGAGCATCCAACCAACGTTCCCATGCCGAACGTCAAAATGGCGATACCTGCCAGCAGATAAAATCCGTTCTTTTTCCTGCGCTTACGCAGGATATTCTGAAACCGTTTCTTCATCACCTTTTTCCCTTCCAAAAATCCCGTCGATAACATCGCGCTGCGCACGCCGTTTTTGCGGAGCGTGGAGAGGAGCGTTTCTGTATACGCCTTTTTCTGCTCCGGCGGCATCCCTTTGATCACACGTTCATCGCAAGACAGTTCCATAACTACCGCCGCGCTCCTCTGCATCAGCCGGACAAGCGGATTAAACCAATGTAACGCGCACACCGTCATAAAAAGGAATTTAGCATACAAATCGCCGCGCTTATAATGTACCAACTCGTGTTTGAGAATAAAATACAGCTCTCGTTCACTGAAAGATCCTGTTTTAAATAAATTGTCTGATACATCATGATTCACAATTAAAATGGGCCGTAAATACCCGATTAACATCGGACTGCCCGCCTCGGAAAACGACACCACCGTCACATTTCTCTGTATCTTCAATTCCCGTCTGATACGGATCAACTGCTCTAAAAGCGCCCTGTCTTTCAGTACCGTTCCATATTTCAGCACTTTTCTTTTATAAGTCAGATATCCTGCTATAGGAATCACAAGATAGATGCCGCAGCCGATTCCCCATATACAGGCAGCCACAGTAAGCAGCGTCACTCTGCTCTTTTCTGCTGCAAGAGGCTTCGTTATCTGCGCCGGAATCTTCACGACGATTCGCGGCGTTCCCGGCTCAGGCGAAATTCCCTGATTGCCCTGACCTTCTTCTGTAATCAATTCCGATGCAGGCTGCATCTCCGCCTGCTGCCTCCACTTTGACAGCCTCTCCACCGCCGCCCGTCCGTCCTCAACATCAAAAGGGGTGAGCAGTCTGACAGCAATAAAAATCCAGATCAGATAGCTCCACTTTGCGGCATAGCGCCTGTCAAAAAGCGGTGAAAGAAACAGCATCAGCACAATGATCGGACTGACGGATAATGAAGTTTCCAAAACGGAGAGAAATATTTCTGACATTATTCATTGCCCTCCCCAATCTGTTCATCTAAACTGTTCTGTTCCGCTTCCAGCCGATCCAGAAAATCCCGCAGTTCTGCCACATCGCTTTCCTTCAATGCCTTATCGTCATACAGTGCCGCCACCATATTTCGCAAAGAATTGCGATACAGCTTTTCCAGAAATTGCCTGCTCGCCCCGGTCTTATACCGATTCTCCGGAATCAACGCCGTATAGAGATTGCTTCCCGTGGAACGGTCGCACACCACAAAACCTTTATCCGCAAGCCGTGACAAGGACGTCATCAGCGTGGAGAGCTGCCACTTTCGTGACTCCTGTAATTGTTTCAAAATAAAATTGGAAGTAACCGGGCTATCGCTGTCCCAAATCACCTGCATGATCTCCAGTTCCGCTTCGCCCAGCTTTTTTACCGCATCCGCCATTTTGTCTCCTCTTTTCTTCCCATGTTATATGCTTTTCTGGTAGTCCAGCTTCTTAATCGCGTATTATACTGCCGTATAATTTATTATACATTTGTATAATATACTCGTCAAGAAGAAATCCTTCCTCTATTTCATGTTGAAAGTCTGACAATTCCTTGTTACAATTAAAATATATTTAACAACAAGCGTAAAGAGAAAAAAGCAGACAATTATGCTTATCTTTATGAGGGAATCAAAAATAAAGATTTTCAGAAAAAAGTCAAACACAGTTTTGAGTTTTACATCAAAAAGAGTATCTTAAAATCTCAGCAATCGAGAAAAGGAGTGAGGAAACAGAAGATTAAGGGGCTTTTCATGCTCACTGCTTTTTCCCAATTGGCACAATCTTCAATGTGTATCCCATAGGCGTTAAAATCTTCAACAGACTATCAATCTGAGGGGAATGAACAGAAGATTCCATCCTTGCAATTACAGGCTGCTTGACATTGCACAGTTCTGCCAATTGAGACTGTGTGAGTCCCTTTTCCTCACGAATAGCTACCATTGTACGAATGAGGTCTTTTTCCAGTGCAATCGCATTTTGATCTTCTTGGCTCAAAGTCAGCTCATTTTTTAATTCTTTCCAGGTTGTCATGTTACTCGTTCCTTTCCAAATAATCTTCCAGATTTCTTTTAGCCTGCTCTATTTCACGTTTAGGCGTTTTTTGAATTGATTCGACACTCTTTACTGGTAGAAGCTTTGGTGTTTAGTTCTTTAATATAATCAACTATTTTAGACTTTCCATTTTTATCTTCGTAAAATTCTATTTCGTACATAGTATTTCCCCTTTTATAAATATAATAGCAAATTTGCTATCATGTTTCAACGACAAATTTGCTATAATACGCCCCGTCTCTCCGCCTCCTTCATCAACTTCGGCTGGATATCGGGATAGGTCCATCTGTCAGGCAGCCTGTCCGTTATGATGATTTTTTCGATCTCACTATGTATTTCCTTTTCAAATTGCTTCACATCAGCAAAATACTTCTGTCACTTTAGGCCTCTTCCTTACACTGCCTTAACGCAATCCAATCGATCCCTAAAATATTTCGGGATGAAAGATACATAGAATCCTTTTCAATATGCGTGCGTCCCGACAGCTTCAACGGCGTATTGATTACTTTCACCTTTTCCAAAGTATCTTTATTCCAAAAAGCAATTTCTGAGCACGGATAGGAAATCGTTATCAAATTATTCTCATAGATTCCCGCACAATCAAACATCTTTTTATGTACATTCTTGATAAACATTTCCATCTCAAAACTTTTCAGATTGATCTTAAAAAGTTTCCCGTCGTGGCCAGCAGCATATAAGGTATCTCCATCAAGATACAAGCTGCCGATATTTTTCTTCCCTAACGCAAGCTCCTTTTCCACGGCAAGCGTAGATCGGTTTAATAGCAGTACTTTCCCGTCTACGGTTCCGCAGATTAAATATGTATCGTATGTTTTGACGCTCCACATACTGCTTTCGGAAACGGGAAACTCTTTGATCTGATACGACTGTCTGTCCACGGTAATGATCTTCCCGTTGCGGATGGAGCAATAAACAGTGTCCCGATCCGCCGCGATTCCACAGATATCAGAACTTAAATCGTCACCCAATTGCCACTTCCCAACCAGCTCATAATCTTTTTGATTCAAGATATAAAGCGTGCAAAAATCATAAATAAAAATCTGCCCCTCATCTGCAATCAGTTTTCTGGATAAACCTTCTTTCTCAAAAACTTCCTTTTGAAAGATGATGTCCCCGGAAGATTTATCGACTTTTATTAAATTCTTTCCGCTCATGCAGTCAATACACTGCTCCGTAACATGGAATCCTGTTACGACTGCACCCAACTCAACTAAGTGTTCCATATTTGCTCCTTTAATCGTATTCACCCTAAAACACCACCACCAGCAGCATCTTAAACTGCTCCTCTCCGAATACCGCATGGGGATGTCCCGCCGGCATCACAATCGACTGCCCCTCCTGCAAAATGTACTCTTTCCCATCAATGGTGATTTTCCCTTTGCCGTCCAGACAGGTCACAAAGGCATCTCCCTTTGACTCATGGGTGCTGATTTCTTCTCCTTTATCAAAGGAAAAGAGCGTCACACTGACATGGTCATTTTGCGCCAGCGTCTTGCTGACGACCTGCCCCGCCTGATATGCCACCTGCTCCTTCAAAACCATGACTTCCGCTTTTTCAATGTTTTTCATACCGCTCATTTGATTGTCCTCCTTTACTATTTACCCTATTCAATCCTCAGGTGCATATATCCGCACCAAAACCCCTTTTTCCGTACCGTCCACCGCAGCGATCATGTTCATATGTTCCCATTCCCGCAAACACTTGCTGTCGGTAACGATCATCGGGTGCCAGCCTTCTTCATCGTGCTGGCTGTTCTCAATAAAAATCCTACAGGCATTGCCTTCCCAGTCCGTCCCTTGCAGCATATACCGCGCGGACAGTACGCCCTCACCGCTTTTTACGTCAAATTTCTGTGTATCAACGCCCGTTCCTATGATCTCGCCATTGAAGTATTCCCCAAAAGCATTGCCTGAAAACGGAATCATGACGACCTCCGTCTCCTGCCCTTTTACACTGACGCTTTCATGGCATTTCACATCGATTGACAACATTAACTTTTTCATATCTTCCCCATTTCTGCGCACGTCTTTTTCGCGCATTACGAGTTTGTGTCAAGTGCGCGCAGACACAAATCCCGCGAAACATGATACAAACAGAATAACATAGTCATAATCTCTTTACAAATTTTTCCCATCTTTCCTAGTGACTCCCCCCATCTCTTATGCTATACTAGACAAGACTAATGACAGAAAGAAAAGAGGAGCTAACGATGAAGAAATTACAGATTATCTTTTTTACTGCCCTGTCTTCCGCTCTCCTGCTTTCCGCCTGCGGCAAGGAAGAAGAAAAGCCCGTCACGGCTGAGGTGCCTGTCGCAGAACAGAGCATTGAAGACATTCCACAGGTCGAGGAGGAACCGGAAGAACCCGTTGAGGAACCCGACGAAGACCTTCCTCCCGAAGAAGGCATGGTCAGAAGCCGCATCACCAACGAGTGGGTGACCGAAGAAGTCAATGACACAAGACCTCTGGCGATCATGACCCCCAATACAAAAACGGCTTCCCAATACGGTATCTCCAATGCGGACGTCGTCTATGAATGTAATGTGGAAGGAAGCATCACCCGCCTGATGTGGATCATTCAGGACTGGAAAAAAGCAGACAGGCTCGGCAACGTCAGAAGCTGCCGTGACTATTATGTCTATTGGGCATTTGAATGGGATGCCCTCTACGTTCACTTCGGCGGTCCCTTCTACATAGACGAAGTGATCAGCCGCACCGACGACATCGACGGCAAAACCAGCAGCAACTTCTGGCGCGCCAAAGATGCGAAAAACGCTACCGACAATGCCTACGTGGATGCTGCCGGCATCATGGCGGACATAGACACTCTCGGTTACGCTCTAAAGATGCGGGACGGCTATGCGGACGAACAGCACTATCTCTTCGCTTCTGAAAAGGAGCCAAACGATCTGTCCCAATACAGCGACGCGATTACGGCAAGCAAGATCGATATGTCTCCCACCTATCCCGTCACCAACTGCTACTTCGTCTATAACAGCGATACCGGGCTCTATGAGAGGTTCCAGCAGCTTGCAGGCGCCTCCGACGGTCCGCACACGGATCTGGCGACCGGAGAGCAACTCAAATTTAAGAATGTGCTGATTCAGAACACCTACCACGAGGTGCGCGACGACAAAGGCTATCTCGCTTTCCAGTGCCACGACACCACGAGGGACGGTTGGTTCTTCACAAACGGCAAGGGCATTCATGTCAATTGGAAAAAGACTTCCGATTACGGCGCAACAAGATATTATGACGACGCAGGAAATGAAATT
The DNA here is from genome assembly GCA_002361735.1 of Lachnospiraceae bacterium UBA3282. Taxonomy (GTDB): domain Bacteria; phylum Bacillota; class Clostridia; order Lachnospirales; family Lachnospiraceae; genus UBA3282. Next base: position 30,933 of record DETS01000089.1, read on the forward strand.
GAACTAAATACAGGAAAAACAATGGTCTGCATCGTGGAAGACGGCGATTCCTTCCTGGTGGACGATCAGGAAATTTCTCCGAGATAAGAAACCACATCCAGAAGAGAAATCGTATCATTCAAACGAAACCAAAATGTTATATAAAAGGGGCCTCGCTCAAATAAACGGAGCGATGTCCCTTCGTTATTTCATAAAATTCCCTCACACGCAAGCCTGTTCCCGGATACAAAAATGGAGAAGTGTCCGATTAACACTTCTCCAAAAGGCGCAGACCGGATTTGAACCGGTGAATCAGGGTGTTGCAGACCCATGCCTTACCACTTGGCTACTGCGCCGTAATACAGTCTTACGACCAATGACTCCAACGGGAATCG
>DETS01000071.1:0-7651 GCA_002361735.1 Lachnospiraceae bacterium UBA3282
TTCCTACCAAATTACATCCTCTATACAAAATAAATGTATCTATTATTTCAACGATAACAACACAGAATAAAATCCATATACCCACAGACCATATCCCAATCACCCCCGCAAGTAACATCATAACAAGCGGCACCACATATTTCCGCGGGTGATGCCACAGATCGTTTTCAATCTTCCAATTCCGAATTGGGTAAAACCATTCTAGCAAAACAGACAAAACCGCGCTTTGCAACGCGATCAGCGCTGCCGTCAGGACTTCCCTGCCGCCCACGCCGCCGAGCTGTATCTGCCAACTGATCAGATACACGCTGTTTACCGCCAGATTGACAACAAACAAAAACAGCGTGTAGCGGATGCAAAACCGCGCTGCCTGACCGGGCAATGTCCGCACTGCCTGCTCCAGATCGGAATCAACGGACAGCAGGATACAAAGCGGCGTATTCAAACAAAGAATGGCAAATCCTAACGGCATCACATACAATCCCGCAAACTGTCCTAACAGCATCGGCAGGATACCCGCCACCGCGCACAGACCAACCGTATTCCACAGATAACTTTGATTCGTCATCAGGTAACGCAGCAGATACAGGAATATACTTCCGCCCCCTCTACTATATCTGATCAGTTGTTTGGCGGAAACCGGATTGTAAAATATATAGCTGCCCGTTAATAATAATCTCCAACTTGCAAACAGCAAACTGCAAGAAACCATGATGCCAAAAATCATAATCTTATCTGCCAAACTCAAGGATAGGATTATTCCCCCACACCATAAAGCCACTGAAAACAACTGCTTCCTTTTCTTGGGGCGCGATGTTTCGCTTACCATGACGTACCATGCCGCTGCCGTCACGCATCCATTGCCGGCACACAGCAGGGTCGTGACAATTTGCAGCGCATTCCATTCCTGTAAGGCAAAAAACAGCACCAGCACAAGAAAGGTCTTAGTCACTAAGGTATAGCAGGTAAAGGCAAGCACCAGAGAAACCGTCATTTCTCCGTCCCGAAAAGGCAGCATAAGCAGCCCCGCCATACGCTCCGCATTTCCCGCATCATGAAGCGTCTGCCACATGACACCCGCCGAGACTGCCATTGCCGTTAAAAACAGGATAAAGGGCGCAATCTCCACACGAATCTCCGCCGCGCGAACGGCAAGGAACAGGATCAGGCAGGCAGCAAGACTTTTCCCGACTCGCTCGTATTTTGCGCCAAAAAACTGTTTGCATAAGGCTTTCAAAATCAGCATTTTCACTCTCCTCCTAATGCCTCCCTGATTTTCTCCGCTTCCATCTCCTGCCCCGCAAAACACTGCCTGATCTGTCCCTGCTCCAAAACCAGCACCCGGTCGGAAGTCAGACAGATGCTTTCCAAGATATGGGATGAAAAAAGCAGGGTGCCATACTGCCGATAACCGCTGATCAATTGATACAAATATTCCGTACTCTGAAAATCCAAACCGTTTACAGGCTCATCCAGCATTAAAAACTTTGGCTTCAATGCAAAGGCAGTGATCAGGTAAACTTTTTTCAGATTACCCATTGACAGATCTTTTAACAGGACATCCGTATATTCCGCAAAATGAAACCCCTGCACCAATTCCTCTACCTCAGGCCCCGTCAGTTTCTTTCCATAAGAAGCCCCTACATAGGAAAGATACTCGCGAAAGGTAAAGAAGCGGAAGGAATGGTCTTCGGCAAAGACAACATACCGCTCTTTCTTAAATTCCCTGTCCCGAAACCGAAGCGACTCACCCTGCCACAGAGCGGTTTCTGCCTGAAAACTGTCGATCAGCCCGGACAGGGTCTTGATCAGGGTGGTCTTGCCCGCCCCGTTCAAGCCTATCAGTCCGACTACCTCATTTGTATCAAGTTCCATGGAAAACCGCTCAAGGACAGGTCTGCTCTTTGTGTACCAGACGCTTAGGTTTTTCAGGGTCAGAAGCGCTCCTCTGCTCACTGTCTCACTGCCCATTTTCTTTCTCCTTTTTTCGGATCGCATAAGCGGACCACAAAAATACGATGCCCACTGCCACATAAAGGGCTGCTAAAGAAACGTTTCCCTTTACGGCGCTGACCGCCGCCACCGCCAGCCAAACCATACCAAACAATAAGCGAAAATAAAAGTGTCTCATCATAAATTCTCCTTCCTATCTTCTAATCAGCGCATCCGTTACGCTATGGTCACAGCATACCGCAAAAAACACCTTTGTGCCGTTTTGTCCGCGAACGGTCATTTTTTGTCCATAAAAAATCGAGTGCCCGCGCACTCGATTAAGAGAATGCTTCGCATTCTCCCTAAATGATATACACTGTCGCACTTTCCTATAAAAATAAAAACGCAGACCGCCGAGAGGAAAACGCTTAATCAGCGGTATCTTGCATTGAAAGAGGAAGTAAAAGGGGCATAGAAAATCAGAAAGAGCGTTTGCGGCATCTTGCGGCAGGAACAGCAGTCCCACAGAAAACAGGATATGGAGCGATAACAGACAGGGCGGCGGGATTGTCACACCTGCCCCGCCACCCTGTTTTGGACTTTTATTAGACCGATAAACCGGAATTTGTTCTTATTCATTCAAAACAATTGACATTCCATTTTGGCAAATTATTTCAATCTTTCCATCTATAATTTTATATGCTTCTCCAAAAAGTCTAGTAACACCATCTTCAATAGTTATATAGCTTCCATCATTCAAAGCAATTATCTCATGTCCCATACTATCTTCAAATGTGATATCTTCAATCAAACGAAACCCGTCAAGCCATTCCTCTCTCAGGCTTTGAAAATGAGGAAGTATATTTATATTAGTGATACCAAGTCCCTGAATCCATCTCGTATAATTAGGGTCGATTGCTTCTCCTTCCATTTCAGGTCCGGCATACACAATGTCAGCACAATTCATAGAACCTGCACTCCAAGAAATTAGAAGTCCATTAAAATCTTCCAGTCTGTTTTTCAAACCAATTCTATGAAAGAAGTTATTTTGTGTTGGCACATGTCCTCCTGCTAACAACACAACATCCATTTCTTTAATTTTGTCTGCTAATTTTTCATTTCTATTATCGCATATCTCCATACAAGAAATACTTAGTCCACTCATAGGGAATGATTGTGTAAAACATTCACAAAGCATATCATTTCTTTCATAGTCATTAGGCGAAGCTGCGATAATCATCACTTTAGAATTGTGAATCCACTCACTTTGAATTTTTTCTAAAAAATTGTTATACCCTAATAATGGTGCTGGTATTTTTTTACCATTTTCCTTTATCGAGCCACCTATAGAGCTTGTCATTATTATTCTCATTTTTCAATATCTACCTCCATAATTCCCGATTTATTGGTTTGTCTAATGAAAACTATGGCACATCCCATTACGAAAAACAATGCAGCATTTCCTTTATTCCGTTTTTACAGGCTCGAAAGACAGCGTAACCACCGTACAAAATCTATTATTTTCGTACTCTGTTTCCACCGTGCCGTCATATCGTTCCGCCGCCGTGCGGATGCTTTTTAATCCCCAGCCATGCAGCTTCTTATCCTGCTTTGTGGTCTTCACTTCCCCTTCCGCTATCACAGGCGCCGCTTTACAGCCGTTTACCAATTTGATAATGAGCATTTCATGGATACGGCGGATGGTCAAATCCACAAAACGCAGCTCCCCTTCCGTGCCTTCTACTGCTTCAAAGGCATTATCCAAAAGATTCCCTAAAATTGCCACCAGATCGACACTGCGGATATTGGTGTGCCGCGGATATTCGATATGATAGCGAATCTCTATCTCTCTGGATGCGGCAAGCGCCTGCCTGCTGCTTAACAGATAATCCGCCGCCTCATCTCCTGTCCAGACGGACTGCGTGACCGCTTCGATCGGCGTGCGCAGGCCTTCCAGATACTGAACGGCCTCCGCCGTCTGGTCTTTTACCAGATAACGGTGCAGCGCCTCGATGTGGTTGTGAAAATCATGGAACAGCCTTGCATTGGCCGCGTAGGTATCTTTCAGCAGCCGATAATCCCGCAGCAGCAAATCATTCCTTTCTTTTTCCAACTGCGCTACCTTTTTCTCCATCTCATATTGGCGGCTGAGATAAAAAAACAGGACTGCCACAAGGATCAGCATGGCAAAAATGATCCACGTTGTCATCTCCTCATCCTCTATAGCGATGACATCCTGCCCGGATAAAAAGACGACACCGAAAATGCCCGCAACGGCAATCCCTGATATAATCCTGTTTATTCCCTGTCCTGTTTCTTGCGAAGAAGATATTTCACCTTCGATTCGTTCAGTTCTTATCTTCCAAAAAACGATACCAAGCATCAGCAGTCGCACCATCCATACCGCTATCATATATTCCGGCAGATTTTTGTTAAGGAAACGCTCCGACTGAAACAGGATCCCCAAAAATGCAGACACCATAAATTCCCACAGCAAAACCGCAATCTCATAAAAAAAGGTCAAAAAAAGCGGCATCCGCAGTTCCGTCTTTATCAGATAGCGGACAAGCAATATGATAAGGATGATTTCAGTGCCCGTGACATAGATCTGCGCAACTTGTAACGTTACCAGTCCCGTGACCAAAACAGCCGCCAAAGCAGAAAGGATACCTGCCCTTTTCCGGTCAGAGGACCCCTTCAAAACTGCTATGATAAGGTACAGGCAAACGAAAATCCGCAGCCCGTTTGTGAAAAAATAGGATATGATCTGACAGCCATTCATCCGATGTGCGTCCCCCAATACCTGTTGATCTGCTGCTTGACTTCCTGTAAATGGGAACGGCTGATCGGCAGCGCATCCCCATTTTTAAGAACCGCCATCCCGTCAGCCACTTTCATGATCTGTATGATGTTGACGATACAGCCCCTGTCAATAAAAAAAAACTCCGGCGCGTCCAGTTCCGCAAACACCTGTTGAAGACTTTTCCTGACTTTTGATATTCCCGCTGCGGAATAGATTTCTGCATTTTTCCCACCGTCACGCTGAACATAAAAGATATCCTTATAAGCGATCTTCTCCACTCTCCCCGCCGCCTGAATGAGGTACTCTTTGCCCGCTTCCAGTTCGATCAGCTTTGCCGCGTCTATAACGGCCGCTCCCAGTCGGTTTTCCAGATCGTTCTTCGGTACATAGCGGAAAATGGAAAGTTCAAACGCATCAATAGCATATTCGATATGCGAAGTGATAAAGATCACTTTACTATTGGGCAAAAAAGGCTTAATCTTCTCCGCAAGTTCCATGCCGGTGACATCGGGCATTTCAATGTCCGACAGGATCAGATCATAATAAAATCCATCCTCCATAATGTCAGACAACAGATTACTGCCGGATGTATAAGCAGTGATTTCATAGCCGATGCCGCAGGATTGCAGGCTGTCCTTTATCATATTTTCATGCCGCGCGACGGCATCTTTTTCGTCGTCACAGATAGCGATCCGTACCATTGCTGTCACCTCATTTTCTTCTGCGTTTTCTGCATGTCCTTCTCTTTTACGATTCGTATCCCTTCTAATCGCATTCTAGCAAACTATTCAGAAAAGCGCAATTCCCCCTGATTGTCATTGATAATACTGCGCCTGCGCATTCCAAAGCTGTCGGTACAACCCTTCCTGCCTCTCCAGTTTCTCATGTGATCCGTGCTGAACCACCTGCCCTTCATCAAAGACCAGAATATCCTCGCAGAATCTGCAGGAAGCCAGACGGTGGGAAATATAGATCGCCGTCTTTTTCCCCACCATTTTATCAAACCCGGCAAAGACTTGCGCCTCCGCTTCGGGATCGAGCGCCGCCGTCGGCTCGTCCATGATCACAAAGGCAGCGTCCTTGTAGACCGCCCTCGCGATTGCCAGTTTCTGCTTTTCGCCGCCCGAAAAAGCAACGCCCCGCTCGTCATATTCCTTTCCCACGCAGGTATAGAGGCCGTCTGCAAGCGTCTCAAGCCGTTCTCCCAGTCCTGCTTTTTTCATAGCAGAGACAACCCGCTCCTCATCCGCCTCGCTGCCCGCCGCCACATTCTCGCCGACCGGGAAGGCAAAAATCTGAAAATCCTGAAACACCACGGCAAAGAGCGCGCAGTAATCTTTATAATCATATTTTCTGATATCAATACCGTTCAACTTGATGCAGCCTTCTGTCACATCATACAGGCGGCATAAAAGCTTGATGAACGTTGTCTTCCCCGAACCGTTTTTCCCCACGATTGCCAGTTTCTCCCCAATGACAAACTTGAGGTTCAAGTTTTTGATCACATAGGTATCGGCGCCCGGATACTTGAAAGACACATTGATAAATTCTACGGAAAAGCGATCGTCGCGGCGCTTTTCCACGGGAATCGTCCCCTCGTATTTCCTCTTTCCAAGTTCAACAAACATTCTGTAATCCTCCGCGTACATGGCGGCAGACTTCAAGTGTCCGATCATCACGGACATATGATTGATTGCATAAATAAATTGTTCCATGCCGGACGCATAAGTGACCACATTGCCCAATGTAATCACCCCTGCGTAAGCCCGTAAACCGACAAACAGATAAATAAACAAACTGCTCAGGCCAAAGCTCAGCTGCTGCAAATAATTCCTGCGCACATAGATTCTGTTCTGCTGTTTTTCATTATCATGTATCTCTCCGAAAAGACGGTTCACCTCCTGACTTATCACCTGTTCAAAGTGCATCACCCGAATATCCTTCTGCGGTTCGACACCTGCCAGCAGATCGAGATAATACATTTTCTTGGTATAGGCTGCGGAATTGTCACAATACTTCTGCATGGCCTTTCGCGTCCCTCCCACACTGATCCTGCAGCTGACCCAGGCCAACAACCCTAATCCCGCAAGCAGAAAAAGGGAACACCATGCAGAACTGATCCAAGTAGTTTGACCCCCGAAACCTGCCTGAAACATGGGCACCACGATGCCGATTGAAATGATGATGGACACCCCGTTTCTCACCATAGAATAGATTACCATCATCAGCCAGCCGCCTATCCCGTAAAAGGATCTTTGAAAGGAGCGGTATCTGATATCTCTGGCGTTTGCATCTTCCAGATATTCATAATCCATCGTCAGCGCTTTTTGATTTAGATCTCTGCTTGCAAATTCTTTCGGAAAATTCTCCAATTTCTTTTTAAAACTTTCGCTGAGGCGGCTCTGCAGCGCTTCTAGGGCAAACTTGGCTCCAATCGATGCACCGATCATCCACAGCATATTTCTCAAAGACATACCGCTTAAAGCAGCGTCTATGATAATTCCCAAGAGAATCACAAAAAGATAGCGGCCAATGGCCTCCAGAACGGCGCATGCCACGCCGATATAAAAGGTTTTCTTTTCCTGCCTATAAACAGCCTTAAACAAAAACCAAAGATTTTCAAAGTCCTTCTTCTGCATCAGCCTGCCTCTCCTTCCCGATAATATTGACTCTGCATCTCAAAAAGCGCGGCATAGCGGCCGTTTCTTTCGATCAGCTCCTCATGCGTGCCCTCCTCTATGATGTGGGTCCCCTCTAAGAGCGCGATCCTGTCGCAGAATCTGGTACTGGATAGCCGATGGGAAATAAAGACCACCGTACGGTTTTTCGCCGCCTCCCCGTACCGCAGATACAATTCGTTTTCCGCGATTGGATCCAAAGCGGCTGTCGGCTCGTCCAATATTAACAGCGGCGCCT
>DETS01000071.1:7947-26413 GCA_002361735.1 Lachnospiraceae bacterium UBA3282
TCCAATATTAACAGCGGCGCCTCCTTATACAAGGCTCTGGCAAACAGCAGTTTCTGCTTTTCCCCGCCGGAAACATCCGTGGCATCCTCGTTGACCTCGCGTACCATCTTCGTCTCCCCGCCCCGTGAAAGACTCTGATAACGCTTTTCAAAACCAGACAACTTCAAAACATAAGAAAGCCGCTCCTCATCCGTCTGCGTCCGCGCCTCCCCGGTCAGGTTTTCATCAACCGACACCGGAAACAGCATGGAATCCTGAAACAGCGCGGATACCAGCTTCAGATACGCGTCCCTTTCATAGTCTTTCTGCGGGATGCCGTTGACAAAAATCTCTCCCTTAGTCGGTTTGTAAAAGCCGCATAAGAGCTTGACAAAGGTAGTCTTTCCCGCGCCGTTTAAGCCGATCAGGGCCAGCTTCTCGTTGGAATGGATTGTCAGATTGATATCGCTTAGCACATCGGCATCCGCATCGGGATAGCGGAAGGAAACATCCTTGAAAACGATCTCCACGCCCTTCGTCCTGTCCGTATCAAAAACCTTTCCCTCCGCCTTTTCTGGCAGATCAAGCAGTTTTCTGATATAGGTAATAAAGGCATGGATATTATTGAGACTCTGTACTTGTCCGATCAGGGCGGAAAAATTGGTCAAAAAAGTCCGCACCACTCCCACGGAAAAGACAAACGCAGAAACAGACATCCGCCCTTTTGCCAGCAGATACACCAGATAACCGTAAGAAAGCAGCTCCGCAGCAAAGCCCAGTCCCAGCTCCTTACATCTCCGCAAAAAATACTGCGTATGGATCTTCCCGTAAATGCGGTCCATACCGCTAACGGCGTCGTCATATTTGCGCAGGAACCAGTCCTGCATCTGATACATACGGATATCTTTGCCGTCGCTTCTTTCCATCGCGTGAAGGTTGATATAGGCTGCCGCCTTAGTATGCCTGCTAAGCTCCTCATGGTACTTTCCATGGATGGCCCGCGTCCGTTTCAGCAAAAAAGTATTAACTCCTATCGTAACGATCAGCACCAACACTAAAATGCCGTTGACCCTGCAAAGCAAAAATCCGTACAAAACAGAGCTGAAAACGGAAACGATCAGTACCGGCATGGAAGTCACGGACCAACGGATCGCGAACTCATTGCGCAGCGTACCCCAGACATTTCCCACCAGCTTCCGCACCTCTTTGCTCTCCAGCAGATCATAGTCGATCTTCATCGTCTTTTCAAAGGCAAGCTTGTCATAGTACAGCGTCAGCGATAAACCGTTTCGGTATAAATACTGCGTCATGGCGGTATCTGCCACATTGCTGAGTAACAACCCTACGGAAACAGTGATAATGCTCGTCATCAAAGCCGATAGCGAGACGCCGCTTTGCAATTCGGAAACGATCAGAGAGGGCAGCCAGATTCCCAGAAATGTCGCCACCATATTCGGCATCACATCAAGGAATTGGAAATAGCAGACCCACTGATTCCACTGTCTGGCACTGTTTAGGTGAAATAAGATATTGCCGCCCAGCGAATATTTTTTACTGTTTGCACTGTTTTTACTATTCGTACTTTTCATACGTTTCCCCGCATCTTTTCCTTATCATTTGCTATATGCGAAACGCAACGCTATACTAATGATACTATTTGTACACTCCCAACACCCCGAATGTGTTTCGCACCAACTTGCAAATCCATATTATTACAAGTACGAAACAAAAAATGCAATTTTGCACGAATGGTATCCCCACGCGCATGAATTGCATTCTCGTCATTTTCGCGCATATTCGAATTTGTGGCAAACAACGTGCAGACACAAATCCCGCGATTGAAAATTTCAATTTTCAATCAGCTTACAAGCGGCAGCATGACCTCAGTCGCAAACACACCCTCCTCATTCTGCCTGTTAATAAATCCCCCGTATTTCGAGGCGATCCTGTCGATGCGGATCAGCCCGAACCCGTGCAGTCCTGCTTTTGTCGAAAGATACTGTAATCCTTTTTTCTTCGCTCTCCCTTTCATGGAATTGGTGACGGAAATGTAGAGCTGTTTTTTGACGATATCGATATAGATTCGGATAAACCGCTCGTCCTTATTGGCGACCTGCGCACAGGCTTCCATGGCGTTATCCAAAAGGTTCCCAATCAGGACGGACAAATCGATCCCGGAAAAGGGCACATCCTGCGGTACGACCGCCGTTGCGTCCACCCGAATTTCTCGCTCCCTGATCATCGTGAGTTTGCTGTTTAAGATAGCGTCCACCATCACATTGCCGGTCTTGATCACGGTATCCACCGTGCTCAGATCGTCGTTTAACATCGTCAGATACTGCTTTGCTTCCTCATAACGCGCAAATTCCATGTGCGCCTTCAATACCTGAATATGATTGTGGTAATCGTGCCGCCAGCCGCGCATTTTGCGATACATCGTCTCGACCTCGGCGTAGTGCCTGTCCACTAATTCATTTTGAAAGCGGCTTATCTTTCGATCCACATATCGGGGCATCAAAACAATCCACAACCCGGCATTGACCAAAATCACTGCCACAATAATCATCCCGACCGGTAAACTCATGTTTTCTCCATTTCTGCGCAGACTTTTCTCAGCTTACTGAGATTCGCATAATCAAATTTATGATAAGTTGCGCACAGACATAAAATTCACGGTTGAAAATTTAATAATCCCTTTATTCCTGCCTGTTTTTATAATAGCGCACAAACGCAGCCTGTACGCCTTTCATACGGCTTCTGGCGATCGGCAGTCTTTCGCCGTGATCCAGAATCAACCCGGCGCCCCGGATGGCGGAAACATACCGCAGATTCACCAGATAAGCCCGGTGGCATTTGACCGCTTCTTCCGTTGAAAGCAGCTTTTCAATCTCCCCAAAAGATTCCCTTACCGAAACCGCCTCGTCCGCCGTGTGCAGGATACTGCCGTGCCCGTCCGCCTCTATGTAAAAAACGGCAGAAAACGGGAACCGCCGCACCTCATTCCCCGCATTGACAATAAGGCTCATCTGGCTTTCTTCCCGCTTTCCCAGTTTATCAAGGACCTGAAACAGCTTTTCCTTTTGTACCGGTTTGAGCAGATAATGGAGCGCTGCCACATCATAACCGTACTGCATATATTCATCATACCCGGTGACAAATAAAATGGGAATGGCCTCATCCCGCAAACGGACCTTTTTTGCCAGCTCTAAACCGCTGATTCCGCCCATCTCAATATCAAAAACCAGCAGCGCATAATCCTTATCGTCTTCCCAGGAAAACAGAAAGGCTTCGCTGCTTGCAAAGCAGGCAAATTCCACCAGTTCCTTCTTCGCCTTTGCCCATTCCCTGACATATTTTGCCAGAATCTCCTGTTCGTCCGTTTCATCATCTACTATGGCGATTCTCATATGTATGCTCCGTCATTCATCTCAATAAATTTCTTCTCACGCTACTTAAATACTAATTGCGCAAAATTGTAGAAGCCGAGATACCAGATCCGAAAATCATGCCCGCCCTTCAATTCCTGCCACATGTAATTTTCGCCATCCTGAAATCTGTCGCTCAGCTGCGGAAGTTTTTTCGCCGCCGTGGACGAACTCTGATAAGCGATCGTATCGTCGATCCCGCAGATATTGTAAAAGTATTTGATCTCCTCGCCGGGAAACTGCTCGTCAATCTTTTGAACGACATCCGCCGCCGGATAGGAAGTCGGCGCTGCGGAGAATGCCCCAAACCAGCCAATGATATCCAGACATTCGCACATACCGATATTGATGGTCTGCATACCGCCCATAGACAATCCCGCCATCGCCCTGTGTTCTCTGTCCGCCTTCATATCGTAGTCTGCTTCTCCTGCTTTGCCATAGGTCGCATAATGACTCTCGATATAAGGGATCAGGTCGTTTCGCAGCTCCTTTCCAAATTCATAGAAGGAATTATAATCAGAGCTTTTATTCGCAAAATCTGCCCCTGAACGGCCGTTAGGCGTCACCACGATAAAAGGCTCGATATCGCCGTTAAAAATGAGGTTATCCATGATCTTCTTGATCTGAGAGGTATTTCCCACCATGCCCCATTCATTCTCGTCGCCGCCGATGCCGTGCATCAGGTAAAGGACATTGTACTGTTTCGTCTCGTCGTACTCATAAGGCAGATAGACATTCGCAGGTTTTTCCAACGCAGATCCGTCTCCGAAATAATCACGGCTGGGATAGGTGATATGCTCGATGGTCCCACATTGCTTATATCTGCGCGAAGAATACTTCGTCGGGATCAGTTCGCTGATCTCGGCTGTCGGCTCTCCTTCCGTCTCTCCTGCATCCTGCGAGTCGTCCGTCTCAATTTTCACCCCTGCCGTCTCCTGTTTGATTGCTTCCGCGATATCATCCTTCTGTGTGTCCTGCACATCCTCACGCTCCGTTTCGTTTGTATTTTCTGTCTCTTTTGTGTTTTCTGTTTCTTTTGTCGCAGCCGTTTTGCCTGTTTTCTCAGTTTCGCTTATTGCTTCTGTTTCTTTGTCTTTCTCATTTCCTGCCTCCGCCGCATCAGCCGCAGCCACGCTGTCTGCCGCATGATAAGCACCGCTGTTTGCAGGCTCCGCCGTCGTGCCGCAGCCAACTGACAATCCCATAAGCGCCGCAGACACTAAAAGAAAGGTGGTCCATCTCTTTCTGCTCATGACGTGCTTCCTCCGTTCTCCGTTTGAATCACGCTCAAATTATAGCAGAAAAGAACCACCTTTACAATCCCGCGTTCCCACGCATTATCAGCCTTTTATGCAGCCTTACATAACAGGATGCCCGCAAAGATCATAAGCGGAATCCCCGCCAGTACGCCAATCGGCGCAGGTCCCAGCAGGATCATGGAACCGGTATTGGCCAGACAGACGGCTCCGGGAACCGTAGCCGCCGCATTGATCGCTCCATGGAAAATTGCCGGTGCCCAAATCAGCCCGCTTCTTCTCCGACCGCCGGAATCATATTGATAAGCGGCACATAAGTCAGGCTGCTGACGACAGAGCGGTTTTATCTTTCCCCTGATACGCGGGTTTCCACCCCATTCCCGCGAGTCGGTTCCCGGAAAGCAGCACGCCAAGCATCGGCACAAACATCATCAGCGCCATGAGCATTTGCGCCATCATCTGCCCGACGATGGAAAGCCCACCGCGATACAACAGCGCCACGCCTGCCTGCATCACCCATGCGATGCCAAAGGTCCATAACAGATACCGCCTCGTCTTCGCCTTATCATAGTCTATCTGCTCTGGCTTTCTTTCTACTCTATCCATTTCTGCCTTATTCATGAGTATCCACCTCCTCTCTCGCCACTTCCATAGGCTTTTTGAAAACAGCCATTTATCCTGTGATTTCTACTTTCATTTTTACATTTCCCAATTTCGGATTAAAATCTTCTTCCGCAGACATGCCAAATTCCGGCGTACCGTCCTTTCTGAAATGCACGCGCCTGATTCCGTCACAGCGGAGAGTCGATTTTTTGTCCGTTTCCGCATGATAGGCAATCATCAGATTCCCGTCCTCATCCTCATAAAAGGAATTATGCCCCGGTCCGTATTCTCCTTCCACAGAATAGAAAGAAAGTACAGGTGTGCAGCGTTTCTGCCAGTTGGAAACATCCAACAGATCGTCCTCCTCTCCAGCCGTGAGCAGACCCACCGCATAGGTGTAGCTGTTTGCCGCGCCACCCGAATAGGCAAGGTATACCTTCCCGTCTCTGATAAAGGCATAGGGTCCTTCATTGTTGATGGTATTGTCCACATTCTCCCAGCCAAACAGCGGTCGGGCGAGCCGCACCGGATCAGAGGTCAATTTCCACGGCTCACGCTCATCTATCGTGGCGATACAGAGCATAGAGCCGGTATCGTGCGGTTTCCACATCCCCAGCCTGTAAGACCAGACCACATAAGACTGCCGTTTCGTCCTTAAAAACGTCATATCCAGCGTGATCCCATCCTCCGTCAGATAGCTGCCGTCCTGCCTTTGCACTCTGACAGGATCTTCCCAACTCTCCGCCTTGATGAGAGGCTGCCCTTCTTTCCATTTCAAAAGATGGCACTGCGGTCCCCACTCATGACCACTGACCGCAAACAGGATATACAGTTTCCCACCGATCACGTGAAATTCCGGCGCCCAGAAAGTCTGAATCAGCTCCCGTTTTTCGTCAAGCGGCAGAATCAGGTGCTGTACCACACCTTCCGCAAAAAGCCCTTCCACCGTATCCGCTTCCCTCATATACAGACCAATATCGCCCGTATTGTCGCTTGTTGAGATAAAATACCACTTTCCCTCCCACGGAAAAATGACAGGATCTCCGAACCCTTTCGCCAACGGGAACGTAAACTTTTTACTCTGCACCCTTCCTTGTATCTCATAGATGCCCGGGCGGGTAAAATCGATGGCATCTTTCTCCCACAACACCCTCTTTGGTGCGCGGGAGCCGTCCGAATAAACCGCCTGTGCCATCACTGCATCCAGTTCCTTTTCGGAGGAGATCCGCACGCATTCCGGAACGATCGTTTCCGTATGGCAGATCGGACCCCAATATTCGATTGCCCGTTCTAAAATGACTGAGTCCACTTCCACATGATCTTCCATCCGTCCATTAGCCATCACAGCCTTCGCTTCTACCTCATCGACCGATACAAGCCCCTTCGCCTCAAAATCGATCCAGTCGTTTGTCGTCCAGAAAAGGATCTTGCCCGCGCACGCTTCGTCCGCATCTCCATTTTCCATCACCCGCACTGCGGCGATTCCAAAGCCGCCGTCTTTTAAGGCAAATGCCTTCGGTTCCTTCACGCCTCTCGGAGAAAGGGTATCATTCGGCATAATGATTGCTTCCGCAAACAGGATGCCATAATTCTTATGCAGAGGGCGAAATTCTCTGCCGTCTTCACTGTACGCCATATGGATGGCAAACGCCAGCCCGTATGGATAATTTTCTTTGTCCGGCTCTCTCGTATATACCTTCAAATATCCACTCCCATTACTTCTTCTTTTTTCCATTGTTAGCTTCCTCCCACATGTATAAATTTTTTACAGCATTTTTGCCCGCAGTTCATCCCCGCTCATCGCGCTTAAATACGCGGGCGGGATATCGAATACCGTCTTCGCCCCCTTCTGTCCCGCCTGATAAAGACGATATGCCGCCCTCGCGTAAGCAACGATCACGCAGGAGGTAAATTCCGGATTGGAGTCAAGCTTCAGGCTATACTCGATCAGATGACTGTTTTCCTCCTCCCATCCTGTTTTCCCGCTGCGCAGCACAAAACCGCCGTGCGGAATGCCGCTGTGATCGCGCTTTAGTTCTTCCTCACTGATAAAATGTACCGTGGTATCATAGTCCGCAAAATAGTTCGGCATGGTCTTGATCTCCTGCTCCACCTTCGCGGCGTCCGCTCCTTCCTCCAAAACCACAAAACACTCTCTGGTGTGTTTTTCACGAGTCGTAAGTTCGGGATTTTTCCCCTCTCTCACCGCCTCAAGCGCAGATTCCACCGGGATTGTATACTGTTTGGCATCCTTTACGCCCTCGATGCGGCGGATCGCATCGGAATGCCCCTGGCTGACGCCCTTTCCCCAAAACGTATAATCCTTGCCGTTTGGCAGGATGGCGCTCGCGTACATGCGATTCAAAGAAAACATTCCCGGGTCCCAGCCAACGGAGATGATGCCCACCTTTCCCGCTTCCTTTGCCGCCGCATCCACAGCGGCAAAATGCTGCGGTATCTTTGCGTGGGTGTCAAAGCTGTCCACGACGTTAAACAGCTTTGCAAACTCCGGCGTCTGCGTGGGCAGATCCGTAGCGCTCCCGCCGCAAAGAATCATTACATCGATCTTTTCCTTCCAGTCCGCCGCCTCAGACACATGGCAGACCGCCGCCGTCTTTGTCAAAATAGAGACCTGCTTCGGGTCCCTGCGGGTAAACACCGCCGCCAGTTCCATGTCGGGGTTTTGCTTGATGGCGCATTCCACGCCCCGCCCCAGATTTCCGTAGCCTAAAATTCCGATTTTCATTGCCTTATACCCTCCGTTCTGATGTACCATCCTAATTTTGCATGACAAATGGTTCTCTAATCAGCCATTCCCTTTCAAAATCATGGTACTATGATGACCGACAAAAATCAAGCAGACGTTCGTTTTCATCCCATCCTTTCTTGCTTCCCAGTCCTCATTGCGGTATGATGGGATGGAAAGGAGTGTGACCCGCATGTCATTTACCGCACCGCAGCATTTTACCTCTTTGAATAACGCACTGGAATCCTTATTTGGAGAAGGCACGAAGATCGTGCAGTCCGACCGGGTCTTCGGCGGCGACATCAATGACGCTTACAGCCTTACTTTGTCAAACGGCGAACGTATTTTTATGAAGTCCAATACCGGAAAAAACGCCGCCTTCTTTCAGGCGGAAGCCTTGGGACTGCAGGCAATCGCACAAACAGGCTGTATCGGGACACCGCACATCCTTGGCAGCGGAACACAGGCGGGTGCGGACGGCTATGCTTTTTTGCTGTTGGAATGGATCGACGGGAAGCCTCCCGTCAAAGACTATTGGGAATTGTTTGCCCAGCAGTTGTCTAAAATGCACCAGGCATCTGCTAAAGATTTTGTCCCGAACGGGACGTATGGCTTTTTGCAGGACAACTTTATCGGCGCGGGTCCGCAGTGCAATGCCGCGCGGGACAGTTGGGTTACCTTCTTTCAGGAATGCCGTTTGGAGCCACAGTTTCGTAAGGCAGACCGCTATTTTGACGCGGCAGACCGCAAACGGATTCACTCGCTGTTGGATCACCTGGCAAATTATTTGACAGAGCCCGACTTCCCCTCCTTACTGCACGGGGATCTGTGGTCAGGCAACTTTATGACGGGAAGTGACGGCAGAGCATGGCTCATCGACCCCGCCGCCTATGTAGGACACGCTGAGGCCGATCTTGCCATGACAGAACTTTTCGGCGGCTTTTCTCCAGCCTTTTATGCCGCTTACAGAGACGCCTTTCCGATGCAGTCAGGATACAAAGACCGCCGTGATTTGTATAATCTCTATCATCTTTTGAATCATCTGAACCTGTTTGGGAGCAGTTATCTTGCGGGGGTGCAGCGGACGGTTAAGAGGTATGCTCCGCGGTGAAGTAGATGTCCGGCAAAATGATCGGATACTCCTTATCCTCCTCTTTTTCCCTCCAGCCAACGACAAAGCGCACATAGGCCCTGTCCATCCGGTACCCCTGCGCCTTATTCTTTTCTATGGTCTTCCTGAACTCATTAGAAAAGCGGACCACCGGCACTTCTTTTCCCTCATTCATAACCTCAAGTCCATCGCTTCTGATAACAAGTTCCGCACCCGGTATCATTTTCCGTACCACATCTTTTTTATCTTTAAAAAAGCCCAGATTTACATCGCGATGTGAAAGCTGCATTAGAATTTCATTCGGTCTTTCGTAGCTTTGCTTGTCTGTCCTCAAATGAGTATTTGGCGTTTTAAACTGCTCAAACGCTCCATCATTGTAATAGATATACAGATCTTTTTTTGCCCGCGTCATACCTACATACAGTTTTCTCCTGCTCTCGTCGACATTCACAGACACATGATCTAAGAGCATAACCACTTCGTCAAATTCCCTTCCCTTCGCTTTATGAATGGTAGACACCAGAACCTTTCCACCCTCACTTTGGATGAAATCTTCAATTTTTGATTCATGCAAAAACATTTCAAAATCGGATTTATATTTTTTCAGATTACCAAGCTCAAAAGACTCTAAGATCAAAAGACACAACGCAAGGTTCCGGCTGTCACGATAATGCTCAATCAGCTTCCTCTTTGCATAGGTCCATCTTTCCTCCGGAATGATTGGCGTCTGCAGCTCCTTTTCCACCTTCATGAGAAAATAGCGCATTTCAATCATGTTATAGAGATCGAACGCATCGTTTGACATGATCAGCTTCGCCCGGATCCGTCTTCTCCTTAAAAGTCCCACCACACGAAACGCCTCATCGTTCGTATTGGTAAGGATACATACGGTTCCTTCCTGCAAAACGGCAGCCGCCTGCTGCACCACCGGTTCCTCCAAATTTTTACTCTTGCATTTGATCAGTTCTACCCTTCCCCTGGTCTCTTGTCTGGAGATGATTGGCGCCGATTTCATACGGCTTTGAATCGATTTTACAAACCGATTGGCAAATTCCACAATACTGCGGGCGCTCCTGTAATTGTCCAAAAGTTCATATTTTTTCGCACTTTCACGCTGCAGGAACATCTGCAAATATTTTGAATCGGACCCCCGAAACTCATAGATATTCTGATCGTCATCCCCCACCGCAATGACCCGCATATCCTCATTCCGCTCCATCAATGCAGACACCAAACCATATTCATCCGCATCCATATCCTGCGCCTCATCTATCACAAGCACTGTTTTTGTGATCCTGCCAATCTCAACATCCCCGTTTCGAATCATTTCCGATGCGTCTTTCACCACGGTTTTTGTACTGTCGAGATTACCGATTCTCCCCATCAGGTCAAAACAATAGGAATGAAAGGTTTTAATTTCAATAAACCCGACTGCATTGCCAATCAATTCATACAGTCTCTGACGAAATTCCGTCGCTGCCGCGCGTGAAAATGTCACCATCAAAAGCTGCTCATGTTTAACGTCCTCCAAAAGCATGAGTGAAGCAAGCTTGTGTACCAAAACCTTTGTCTTTCCGCTTCCCGGTCCGGCCGCCACCACAATGTACTTTGATTCGTCATCATCAATGATTTCCCTCTGGATGTCTGAAAGACCGCCGAACAGTTTATTAAATTTTTCAGGCGTAATGTTTCTGTTAATCTCGTATTTTCTGTTGCCCTTAAAATACTTTGTGATAAAGAGCTTATAGTCCATCTGAAAATAATCGTTGACAAACTGAAGAGCCTGTCCGTAATCCCTGACCATCATATTTGCAAACTCACCGACAATATGAATCTGCTGCATCTTTTGCTTATAATATTCATTCAGACTCTTATAGTCATCCGCTTTATATCTGATTTTATTATCAAGCTCCAGACGAGTGATCTGCATCCCGCTGTACAATACCAAAAAACCGCCTTCCAGCTTCATGGCCTCAATCTTGGAAAGATACAAAAGCGCGTCTTCAACCTCTTTATTTGATACTTCCATACCGGTAGCATACTGATAAGCCTTTCTAAGTTCAAGAAGAGAAAACCCCAAAAGAAACTGTTCTTTATCGTTTGCGATTCCGATGCTTTGCTCAAAAAGGTATTTCACAATAAAGGAAGCCAGATCGATACACTGCATTCGCTTACGCAAAAATGTCTCCTTTGGAATCTCAAGCACCACCATTGTTCTTTCCGCTGTATTCTCGATACTCTTTTTGATGTATTTCTTGATTGTCCAATAGTACAAAATCGTCTTGATGGTATTGACGGTCGCGTTTTTGATGCCGTTTCTTGCCGCATTCTCATTTAATTCTTTCAAATTAAGGATCTGTCCCTCGCCACGGATATTTTTGATCAGGAACATTTCCATATCAGAATACCGTTTCAAAACATTCAATGATTTGTTTTCCGTATCCGTTCTCATAAGATACGCCGTTAAATCATTGGTATCTGCCAGAAGCTTTTCTTCCCGCAGCATATGAACCAGCTTAAAAATTTCTTCCCTCTCCAATCCGAGTTTATCCGCTATGTAGTCAACCCTCGATTCCCCGTCTTTATCGTCCGCCTTTGCCACACTTCTTGCGGAAATCAGCATGGAGAGGATTCTTGACGCATTATTTTGCTCTCTTTCCGTCATATTTTTAGACTGCCGAATCACTCTGGAAGCTTCTATCATATTTTTGACAAGGATACTTGTTGCGTAGATATGCGGAATATTTTTCCCGCGTTTGACATAGCCGGCGTTTTCCAGCGCTTGAATCGCAGTTTTGACACGGGTTTCAATATCGCGCACATTTTCATCCCATCCCGCCTGCCTCGCAATCTCCAATGGTGTGCGCTGCACGCTCGGCCTGTTTTTGGTCAGGCTTTTGATTGCACTCCACACTTGTTGAATCTCACTGATGCTCAATTTTGTCTGATTCAATAACATGAAATGCTTATCCAAATCCTCATCATGAAACAGCACATAACACTCCGCCTGCAGATTTTGATCCCTGCCCGCTCTCCCTGCTTCCTGCACATAGTTTTCCAGAGAATCTGAGATATCATAATGCACCACTAACCCAACATTCGGTTTATCCACACCCATGCCGAAAGCGGAGGTCGCCACCATGACCTGCACTTTGTCATTGATGAAGGCATCCTGATTTTCCTGCTTTTCACTCCGCTCCATCTGCCCGTGAAAAGGAAGCGCCGATATTCCGTCTGCGCTTAGTTTTTTTGCAAGCTCCCCTGTCCGCCTTGCTCTGGAAACATAAACGATCGTCGGGCAGTTTTTCTGCTCCGCCAAAAGACGGAGCGTCGCATATTTTTCTTCGTCGCTCTCTTTGTAAAGGACTTCGTATCTCAGATTTTTTCTGCTCGCCGAAGATGCAAAAATCTCCAGTTCCAAACCCAATTTATCTTTAAAATATTCCTTGATATCACTGATTACCTTCTGCTTCGCCGTCGCGGTAAAGCAGGATACCGGAATGGGTTCAATAAGCTGTTTTTTCTCCTGCAGCTGCCTGATAAACTCTCCGATATACAGATAGTCCACCCTGAAATCCTGTCCCCACGCAGAAAAGCAGTGTGCCTCGTCTATGACAAACCTTGCTATATTCCGTTTCATCAATAACTGTTCGATGGTATTGGAACGCAACGATTCCGGAGAAATATATAAAAGCGAGGCCATCCCGTTCTCCACCCGTTCTAAAGCGTTCGCCCGCTCAATGGGACTGATCAGCCCGTTGATCGTGACCGCATCAACGATACCCCGCTTATCCAGATTATCCACCTGATCCTTCATCAGCGACTGCAGCGGCGAGATCACCACCGTCAAAGCCTTGGATACCGCGCCGGCAATCAAGGCAGGCAGTTGAAAGGTAATACTCTTACCACCGCCGGTGGGAAAGATAGCGAGCACGGACTTATGATCGACTGCAGCCTGCGCCGCCCTCTCCTGGAGATTTTCGCCCTCAAATTTCCGAAAATCATCATATCCGAAAATCTGTTTCAACCGTTTATGAATATCCAGTTTTTCCCGACAGTACGGGCATTTTTCATAACAAAGCGTATTGCAAAGCTTTTTGATCACATAGGAAACGTTGGGAAAATTTCGAATGACCCAGCCGGGAGTCATCGAAGTAGTATCCTGTGCGGAAATGACAGCCAGCACATAAGCAAGTTCAACCGGAAACCGTGCGATCAGTCCCTCCAAATCACAGTTGCCGCATATATTCTGCCGATAAAGCGTTCTGATCGCTTCCTCCGTATTGATATGAAAATCGGGCGTAACGCCCATATAAGAAAAGAAGCCCCGAAACTCCTCCCTGCGGCAAAGAAGCGAAGCGTAAATTTCTCTCTGTAAAGGATGCATATTCCGAAAGGCGTTTACCTCGTCATAAAAGAGCTCCATCGCTTTTTTACTGTCATTTAACGGATTGTTCAGTTCATCCGCCTGCAGTTTATCATCCTTTAACAGCGCATGATAGGGCTTATTGGGAAAACAAAGAGGAGACAGATACAGCGTGTCTACCAGATCGGTGATACCTGCCTCTTTCATCTCCTTCGATATGTATTTTGCATCATGGTGAACAATATTATGACCGCAGAGACAACGATTTTCACCGATACTGTTCTGCACCAGAAAATCACGAAATCTGCCTGCTGACTCTGTGTGGATATATCGATTATCATCAACGAAAGCCCCGTAATCCAATACATTCTGATTTTCAGGATTCACTTCCGTATCAATAAAGATAATCGTATTCATGCCGATTCCCCTTTGTACTTTACACTTCCGATACGCCTCTTTTGATCTGCCATATAGTACCATTTTAGCGGAAAGAAACAAAAAAAGCAAATAAAGAACCCCCGACAGGATTTCTAAGTCCCATCGGGAGAAATGTAAAGATGATATATTCTTTCGCTGTCACTACGCTTCCTTCTCTACGGCCATAAACGTACCTTCCGCGCAAACCCTGTTTTCGGGCTTCACAAGCAGTCCTTCTTCGATACACGCATCGATCGTCTTTGAGAGGATGCGGACCCCCGCAATCAAACCGGAATAATTCCGATACTCACCCAACAGATATTCGGGGATGTGGCTGCGCATAAAACCCGCCAGCTCCGCGGCGATCTGCTCCATCAAGGCATCCATATCATCCGTCAGTTCATAGGATAAGTTAAAAAACTCTTTGACATCCTTTTTATCAATCACCACGATCCCCGACTCTATCCTGCTGCCGTTCTTTTGCAGATACCCGTTCGCAATCGCTTTCGCCGCGATCTCCTTTTCTTCCACGGATAATTCGTCAATGGAAATCCCGCCGATCGCCTTAAGCACCATCAGAAGCTGGGAATCAGTGGACAGATTGTGGCCGCAGTGAAAATGTTCTTCGATATGCTTTCCATAAATATTGGCAACCCAAACAGACCGATAACCTCCTACAAATTCCCCCTCAATATCATCACAGCCGTAAAACTCAAAGGAAGGCTCCTGCTCGTCCGTGTAAGCCACGGCAACACAGGAAAACTCCCTATCCGCCGCAGTCACGTCGGAAAAGTATTTTTCCTCCAGCATATCACAAACCTTCCCATTAAAATGCCACATCGCTCTTGAAATCAGTGACCACAAAACGAAGCGAAGATCCTTCTGCGCATTCAGATAGGGAAACGAAAGAATTTTCTCCTCATTTTTTTGCAGCGCATCTTTGAACGCCCGGCAAAACTCCGGGAGATGCTTTTCGAAAATTTGATTCGCCTGATTATACTCCTCGTAATCAACCAAAATAATATTGACCGCATATTTTCCGTTGTCAAGCTTTCGCAGCAGACCGTATTTCCCATTTTCGCCGCGGCACTGGATTTCCAGTTCTTCCTCAATGTAGGGCATGGGGATACACAGTTCCTCCGAAAGTTCCTTTGCTGACTTTGGTTTGTCCTTACACAGATAAATCAAATTCTGAGAAAATAGTCTCTCCGCCTTGGTGCGGGGATCGTTGCCACAGGGACTTCCGCTTCCTGCAAATGCCAATTGAATAGGTTTTAATAAAATATTTCTTTCACTCATCGTCTCAACCTCTTTTCTGATAGAATTGCGGGCAGAAAACAAACGCTGCTTCACGGTCGTTTCGCTGATGCCAAGCCTTCCTGCAATATCCTTTACCTTTCGTTCGTCAAGATAATACATGACCATCACATCGCGGTACGCCTTTGACAAAAACGCGATTTCCTGAAAAATCCGGCTGATCTGTTCCCTCTCTGCTGCTTCCTCCAGAAAGACCTCGATCTCATTTTCCTTTGCTTCCAGCGATTCCCATGGAAAAGCACTGTTCTCCGTGCCGGATACGGTTATCTGACGTTCCGCGTTCCTCTTTCTGCTGTGATCCGCATAAACCCTGCGGGCTATCGTCCATACAAAAGCATAAAAATTTTCAATCTGCTCCTGTTTTTGTATGGCCAAAATGACCGCCAGAATGATATCCGAACACAAATCTTCCGCTTCATGGGACGTGCTGCATCTGTGATAAGAAAAATGATAAATCTTATCGAGAAAGCTCTTATCCTCAAGTAATTTCAACGTTTCGTCTGTTTTCATCGCTTGCCTTTTTGTTTTGATCATGATCGTTACACCTGTATAGTCGTAACAAACCAAGGTTGGTTAGGTGGGTTTTAAAAGATTTTCAGAAATTCTTCGAATACCTGCTCTCTGTTCTTTGCCGTCTCAAAATACCGCAGGCCGTATGTCTGACATTGCTCCTTCATTAAAATGCTCTGTTCCACGATGTAAACAGCGCCTTCTCTCAGTTCCTCGTCCGATTTGTAAAAGGTATAATCTTTTTCCGTATCGTACTTTTTCTGGATCGCGAACCGCTCCTTGGGCGTTACGTTGGAAGTCAAAAAGTAAAAAATCTCACAGTTTGCCCCGTGAATGTATTTCATGTAATCTTCCGGCAGAAGCTGGTACATATCAATCACCATGCCGGGCTCAAATTCATCATATTCGGCGCTGTCAAGCATTGCCCGCACAAACGGCGCCATCTTGCCGCTGATCATATGCAGTGTATCCATGGAAGATAAGCCAGCGTAGGTATTGACCCCGGTTTCCGGAAAACACTTTTCAAACCCTGCAATGATCGAGTCCATGCTGATGTGCTGATAGCCGAACCGCGCCGCCAGGCGGTGGGAAATGGTGCTTTTCCCCGCCCGCGGTACGCCTGCGATAATGATATTGTTTTTCATGATAGAATCCGCTCCACTTTTTCTTTCCCGTGCCAATCGCACAATCGGTCTTTAATCGCATTCTGCCGCTCGCTGATAAATTCCTGCGTATAGCTGCGCATATGATTTAACTGCCGCTCCACAAACAGACCCATGAGGTTTGCATCCTGCAGCACTTCCTGATAATAGCTATAGTGCATCTGCATACCCTCGCACAGTTCCTGCCAGTGCTTCTTTGCCTGTTCATAGCTTTCTATCCTTAAGTCCGCATGCAGCATATACTTATAGATATCCCGATAGAATCCCCGGCAATATGGAATCAATTCTTTCTTCACACAAAACTGCTTCATCAGGTCTATTCCCCATGCGGCAAATTCCATCGCCTGTTCCGGCGCATCATTCCATGACATATCCTCCACTGCATAGAGGATTTCCTTATTGATGACGCGGACCATATTCTGCAGGTTATTACGCAGCACGACTTTCATGCCTTCCACGCCCTGTTCAAAGCTGGCCACCTGCGCAAGGATGCTCTCCTGCAGGCGGTTTTCTTTTACACTGGGCAGCTGTTCGATATGCTCTCTCGCACTTGCAAAATCTTTTTCATGAATATAAATCCATGCCAGTGCATAGTGCGTTCTCTCTAACAGCATTCTCGAATTGCAAAAACGGATCACCTGCATACCGGCGCGGATCGCTTTGTTTTTTCTGTTGTTCCAATCGCATTGATAGTTCTCAAAATCGGCATAACGGCTCAGATCCGCCGTCCTTTCCGCAAGGCTCATGGCATACACAAAATTTCCCGGATCTTTATCCCATTCACCTTCCAGATACCTGCACTTTTCCAGTGCCGCCTCTCTCGGAGCAGTATACTTTGCCTCGATTTGCTGATAGAAACTCGCAAGCTGCATCAACAACTGGTTATCATTTCCTTCGCTGTCCATACCGAACAACCTGTCCGTAGATACGGACAGTACCTGCGCGATCGGAACGATCAGGGAAATGTCCGGCAGCCCCGCACCTGATTCCCATCTGCTCACCGCCTGAGACGTCACCCCGATTTGCCCGGCAAGCTCCTCCTGCGTTAATCCTTTGCGCTTTCTTGCAATCCTGATATTGTCTCCAATCTGCATTATTTTGTTGTCCTCCTTTTCATTTCGGTACCGTGACTTCACTTTACCATGCAGGCCGCCTGCCTACAAGCAATGTATCCTGTACCAAAATGCAACGGAGCATTGCATCTCTATTTTGCCTTTTTTGAACGCCTTACCGTCCGCACGCTTTTCCCGGTAACACTCTCCCGATATTTCGCGGCGTTGCTGTCCATAATCCCGCCGACGCACAAGCTGGCGACGATACCGATGGCAAAGCCCAGCCATAAGCTGTTCAGTACGATTCCCAGCAGCATTCCAACAAGGATACCGACGACCAGGTACACTCCCGTCCACACTGTTTTGGGTTTAACAATGGAATAAGTTTCTACCTTTTCCCTGTCGATACCGCGATATACGAAGCCCGCTTTCTGTAAGGCATTGATGCCTTTATCATTCTCGTGATCCACTTTGGATACCACTTCAAATATGTTCTTATGCAAAAAAGCCCAGTTTACCATCATACGAATAATTTCCGTACCAAGCCCCCTGTTTCTGTATTTCGGCATCAGTTCCACAGTAAGCGGAATGGTTCCCAAGACCTTCTCCCCTGCAAAGGTCGCGGTTCCCAGCTGCTCTTTATCACCTTTTCGAAAAGTGATATTCCATTCGGATTCCCACAGGTCTTCCCTGTTTGCGGGGGTGATTGTGAGCGTGTCGGATTTCAGGCAAAAATTGTCTTTCATGATTTCTCCATTTCTGCGTTGCTCTGCTGCTGGCTTGTCTACGATTCTCATAAACGAGTTCGCGTTGTTCATTGTGTTTCTATTATATACCAATCTTTTGAGCATGGGAAGATATAATATCTGTTCAAATCCCCTTTCCATTTCTTTTATATCTTCTTGCCGTTCACATCTATAGGTTGCCGTATATCCCTGAAATTATGCGGGCGAAACAGCCGTTCTTTGTTCAATATACCGTTATTATTTATATTGAAAACCAAAAAGACTGTACTATGTTAA
>DETS01000071.1:26686-28401 GCA_002361735.1 Lachnospiraceae bacterium UBA3282
AAAAAAGACTGTACTATGTTAATATATGTCCCCGAAACGGTTGCCTATGAAGCGGAAAATTCGGAATATGATTCCCCCTATATCGGCGTCATAGAAACTACCGTCAGCAAATCCCAAAAGCCGAACGAGGAGTGTCAGTCCAACTTTGGAGGCATCGGTTCCGAGATTATATTTAACGGGGATGGCATTGCTGTCGAGCTGGATGGGAAGTGGATCCAGTTTGATCCTTTGCGCTAGACTCGTGGATTTCTGAAATGTGCCGGATATGAAACATATTGGTATTGCTCATTTCGTCGTCTCTTCAAATGACGTTAGTTTTGCCGGATCAAGAAGAAAATCATAAATATTCATAATATAGATTCCATGCTCATCATAGTGGCTGGGAACGATGTCTTTTGTTACCACGATCTTTCGAAACGAATCGTCGATTTTCCGAAAAGGTCTGATTTCCTGTTCCTGCTTTTCAGCATCAGGTATTGAATATGCCGACTGGATATAATATCTGTTCGAACCGGCATTGCAGACAAAATCAACTTCGAGCTGCCTGCGGATTACTTTTCCTTCGGAATCCTTCTGTGTGGTGCTTACAACGCCTACATCCACATTGAATCCCCTCATGCGCAATTCGTTATAAAGTAAATTCTCCATGATATGCGTCTGCTCAAACTGGCGGAAATTGATACAAGAATTACGCAGTCCCAAATCTGTAAAATAATATTTTCTGGGTGTTTCGATATATGCTTTTCCCCGTATGTCATACCTTTGCGCAGACTCCATCAGAAAAGAATCCTCAAAATAATCCAGATACTTTTTAATGGTTGCCGCTGTAATTCTTGATTTTTTGACAGTGCGGAATGTATTTTTCAACTTTTCGGGGTTAGTCAGGGAACCAACTGCAGATGACAAAATATTGAGCAAATCTTCCAACTCACCCTGATTCCTAATTTTATTCCGCTTTAAAATATCCCTGATATATATTTCGTCAAACAGATTGCTTAAGACGGCGGCTTTATCCGCATCCCCGTCTTTTAAAACCACCATCGGGATTCCACCGTACATCATATACTGCGAGAGTCCTCCATACTTGTCTCCCTGATAAACGGTCATAAACTCTGCAAAGCTTAAAGGATACATATGAATTTCGTCACCTCTGCCGGCAAACTCCGTTATAATGTCACTGGAAAGAAATTTAGCATTGCTTCCGGTTACATATACATCCATATTATCCTTGCGCAGATAGCCATTCAAAACTGTCTCAAAACAATCAAGCATCTGCACTTCATCCAGCAAAAGATAATAAGTGCCAGAGTCCGTTGTCTTAGAGCGGATATAATCCATAAACTTTTCAGGATCTGCTTTCCTGTTTCTCTTTTCCAATTCAATCAGATTTTCTCCAAGCAGATGCAAATCTTCCGCCGAATCAAAGGCAAAGCGGATAATATGGTCTTCGGCTACCCCGCTTTTTAAGAGATGATGATAAAAAATCGTATTTAAAAGATAAGATTTTCCACATCTGCGGATGCCGGTTATCACTTTCGCCAGCCCGTTGTGTTTACGTTTGATCAGTTTATCCAGATAGAAATCCCGCTTTATTTCCATAATCGCAGTCCTTTTACAATAGATTTTTGCAATCATTTGCATTTTTCTATTATAGAATAGCATGAGACTGCCAAAAAAACAATCAAAAACTTAGGATAGCGTAAGTTTATTGTAGG
>DETS01000124.1 GCA_002361735.1 Lachnospiraceae bacterium UBA3282
CCAGATATTATGTTCCATTTCTAAAGTACCTCATCTTTCTTTTCATTGGAATCGGGCGCATTGACGCTCGATTTTTTGTCGGAATTGACCGTATCGGTCGGGAACAGGACCGCCGCGGCAAGAGCCAGGGCGACCGTGAGCGCGATGGTCTTGATTCCTGTGGAAAGGCTCGCAAACAGGGGCAGGCGGTTCACAAGATAGCTTGCCGCAAAACCGACAGCCACCACCCCTGCGATTACTTTATTTTTTCGGGCAGGCGGAATGATGATTGCCAGAAACATACCATAGAGCCCAACGCTCAATGCGCTGACCACTCTGGTCGGCAACACATTTCCCATGATAACACCCAAAAAAGTACCGAAAGCCCAGCCGGGAATCGCCACCACGATAGCGCCGTAGGCGTACCAGGGATTCAGGTATCCGGGCTGTGCGATGCAGATGCCGAAGATCTCATCCGTCACATCGTAGGCGATGAGCATACGGTGGCGCAAAGGCGTGTCATGTCTTAATTTTTGACTGAGTGCACAGGACATCAGCAGGTAACGCGCATTGACTACTAGAGTCATTATAGCGGTTTCCAGATAGGTGCTGCCGGCGGCAATCAGCGCAAAGCCGGCATATTCTCCGGCGGAAGCATTGTTCAACGCGCTGGCGGCAAGTGCCTGAATCGCGGATAGCCCCGCTTTTTTTGCAGCGATGCCGAGTGTGAACGCCACCGCGAAATAGCCGAGCGCAATCGGGCTGCCGTCCCGCATTCCGTGCTGAAAGCAGATTTTGTTTTCGGTCGTCATGGTGGGGCAAACTCCTTATTAAATCAATCCAATCATTTTTTGCTCTTTGATAAATTTAAAAACCTATAAGCCTTGAAAACACAAAATTTAAGCAAGTCAATCCTATTTCGTTCATTACATCATTTTATATTGTTTCACTTATGATTACAAGTGCTGATAAGGGTAAGGTTGAATAAATTCTCTGAAAGAGCAATTTATTCGACCGCGAGTTTGTGTCGGAGCCACAAACTCGGAATCGCAGAGCAAAAACGTGCGCGTCAATCATGCAGAATTTCCTCCTTCCATGCTTCGATCTGTGAAAATAAATCTTCCATATTAATTTTTGAAAAATCTGTTGTGTCAACTTTGATGTGTTTGCCATCAACGCAAAAGGCATCAAATCCCCTCTTTTCTATTCCACAAACAAAATTTTCATAAGAAATCGTTTTTGCTTTTAGGGGTTTCCTATTATTCTCTTTCTTTTCCGGATAGCAGTCATTCACTACATGCCCCCTGTGCCTGTCGGGGTTGTTTTCGCGTTCCAGGAAACGCTGGTAAATTTATCATTCTTTTCTCAATGGCTACACAATTTTGAGGGAGAAAAAATAAAAATAGTTGTTGACAAATAATATTATATGCCATATAGTATGCGTAGAAACAATATTATACAGCATATAATATTGCATGAACAAATAATATTATAAAGGAAAAAATATTCCAAGAGAAACGGGAAGGGAGGAGTCATCCTGAGAGAGGATATTGTATGAAATATGTAAAAAGGAAGAAAGGAGTCGTTTATATGGTTTTTAACACAGGCGCTGCGCTGCTTGATGCGATCGTGCTGGCAGTAGTTTCCCACGAGCAGGAAGGAACCTACGGCTATAAGATCACCCAGGAAGTGCGGCTGGTCATCGAGATTTCAGAGTCAACCCTGTATCCGGTGCTCAGAAGGCTGCAGAAGGACGAATGCCTGGAAATCTATGACATGGAATGCGCAGGGCGCAACAGGCGTTACTACAGGATCACCGAGAAAGGTCGGGCGCAGTTGAATCTTTATATCAGCGAATGGCATCGTTATGCGGCTAAGCTGAACAGCATCTTTGAGGGAAACATGAGGAGGGACACAACGAATGGATAGAGCGGAGTTTATGAGGAGACTCTCGGATCTTTTGCAGGATGTGCCGCCTGCGGAGCGGGAGGAAGCGTTACAATATTATAATGATTATATCGACGACGCCGGCGAGGGCAACGAAGCGGGAATCATCGCTTCTCTGGGAACACCGGAGGAACTCGCCAAGTCCATCAAGGCAGGGCTTGCGGACGGCGGAAATGCAGGGGAGTTTACGGAGTCCGGTTTTCACGGATACGAGCAGCAGAGCAAATATCAAGTTATGTCAACTGATAAAAAACAGGATGGCAGTCAGGAAAATACCCGGAACCATGCGCAGGAGAATGCGCAGGGCGCTGCCGCGCAAAACGGTTTCGCCGGCAATCCGAACGGACAGCAGACGGGAGGCGCATACGGACAGCAAAGTGGTGCATACGGACAGCCAAACGGTGCGGGAAACACATATGGCGGCTATGGCCCGCAGGCAAACGCGGGACAGAGCGGGAAGCAGGGGAGATCTTGGACGGGCGGACAGATTGCTCTTATCGTGATCCTGGCGATCCTGACCTCTCCGATCTGGATCGGTGTTGTGGGCGGATTGTTTGGATGTGCGCTCGGTTTGTTTGGCGTGCTGCTTGGTCTCTTTATCGCTTTTCTGGCGATAGGCGTAGTGCTTTTGGCAGTGGGTGTCGCACTGGTCTGGTGCGGTATCGTGGGCATCTTCGGCGCGCCGCTTGCGGGATTTGCGCTGGTGGGCGTCGGATTGATTTTGATGGCTTTGGGACTGGTGTTTACCGGCCTGATGGTGTGGACGGTAGGAAGCGTGATACCCGCCCTGATTCGGGCCTGTGTGAATGTATGCAACAGAATTTTTCATAGGAAAGGTGAGAAGATATAATATCAACATTTCATATCAGCACAAGAAAGGAGTAAGAGGCATGAATAAATTTATGAGAGGATGTTTGCTGACGGCGCTTACGATGTTCATCGTTGGCTGCGTGATTTCTTTTGTCTGTTGGATATTCGGCGGATTCAGACAGGCCGATACCTTGAGCAGTCTGGCAAGTATTCCGTTTTTCCATTATGAAGGACACGGTCTGAACTGGTCGTTCGGCTTTCATGATGATAGTGAATTTGGAAAGGATTGGGAGAAGGAGCACTATCAGCAGGTCAAGAGTGAAGAATCTGTCAGCTTTCCCGCGGATTCTTTCCGAAAACTCGATCTGGAGTTAGGAGCCTGCACCCTGTATCTGCAGGAGTCAGCGGACGATCAGATTTACTTTTCCGTGGAGGGAAGTGTCTTGCGGCATTATTATCGGACAGAAGGTTCTACCCTGTATATCAGGAATGCGGGCAAGGTGAAATTATCGGGCAAGCATGATGATAAGGTATATCTGAGCATTCCGGCAGACTTCGTATTTGATGAGGCGGATGTGATCATCGGCGCGGGAATGATGAAAGGCGACGCGCTTCGCGCGGGCGATTTGAGCATGGAAGCCGGTGCCGGCGGATGCAGTCTGAATGAAATTTCCGGCAATGAGGTCAGTCTGGATGTAGGCGCCGGAATGATTGAGACAAAAATACTGGATGCCGCAGAGCTCAAGCTCAATGTGGGCGCGGGTGAGTTTCGGTTAAAGGGCGTTTCCGTTACGCGGAAACTTGATCTGGAGCTGGGCATGGGCAACGCGGAGATCGATGGCTCGGTCACGGGAAATATGAACGTGGACTGCGGCATGGGTAATGTGAAGATGCACCTTACGGGCAGCGAGGACGATCATGCTTACGAGGTGGACTGCGGCATGGGCAGCGTGGAGATCGGCGGCCGAAATTACGGCGGTCTTGCCACGGAGCAGAAGTGGAACAGTGGACAGGGG
This sequence comes from Lachnospiraceae bacterium UBA3282, assembly GCA_002361735.1. GTDB lineage: Bacteria > Bacillota > Clostridia > Lachnospirales > Lachnospiraceae > UBA3282. The sequence goes on from DETS01000124.1 coordinate 3,753, forward strand.
AGTGTTTTTGAGATAGAATGCAATATGGGAAATGTAAAAATATCTTTTGAGGATTAAACAGGCTTTGGAATGGAGGAAAATCATATGGATAACAATACAAAAAGACTTCTGCGCTCTCGCGCAAACAGGATGCTGTGCGGCGTCTGCGGCGGCATTGGAGAATATCTGAATGTTGACCCTACGCTGGTGCGTCTGATTTGGGCGCTGTGCTCGGCAGCCAGCGTAGGCATGGGACTGATCGTTTATATCATTGCGGCGGTGGTGATACCGGAGGATGATGGGATCATAGGGTAAAAAACAACCCCGACTTTTTCAGCGCGGGCCGCAAAGCGGAGTAGACCAGCACGGATACGATGGTGGAGGTCACTGCATTGATGGAGGTGGAAGCCACATTCCATGCGAGCGTCAGCTCCGCTGCGGGTTTCCCGAGGATGACCAGTTTGTAAAAATATCCCACAAGCGGATCGAAGATCACGTTAAAGAGCAGACCGGAAACGGCAGCAGCTACAGTCCATTTCAAAACTTTGGCGTTATCCGTCTCTGTGCTGATATGTCCCAGTTTGTGGGCGACGATGCCCGTGATCAGCCCGATGCAGAATTTGAGGAGAAAGGTCTTGGGGGCGTAGACCACATAGACCGGATCAAAGAGATCGCCGATGGTCATGCCGATCGCACCGCCTAAGCCTCCGTATACGCCGCCGAGCAGCAAAGCGCCCAGCACGCAGACCGCGTTGCCCAGATGGATGGAGGTAGCGTCTCCGCCGGGCAGCGGGATCTTGATCTGCAAAAAGGTGAATACCACATAGGATAGAGCGGCAAAAATGCCCGTGAATACTACTTTCAATAATTTTTCGTTTTTCATCGTTTTTGTTCCCTTTCTAAAAACTGAGACTGTATTGCATTTCTTTACCTTTCTGTCATTTTAGCACTGACGTGGCATTGGGAAAGTACCAATTTGAGATTTTTTGACCATACCAGATAAAACGACCGCTTTTTCTGGTGAATAATAAGAAAGTCAAAGAACAAAAACAAATGGATAGTACAGAATATTGTACAGGATATTGACAATACTATTTGTATGAAATACACTATAGGTAAAGGAGTGTGGTCATATGATAGCGACTAATTTTTCCAATGTAAGAAATCATTTTAAAGAAGTCTGTGATCAGGTCGTACATGATTCGGATATTGCGATCATCACGAGAAAAAATGATGAAAATGTCGTGCTGATGTCTCAGGCGCAATATAACAATTTGATGGAGAATCTTCATATCAGAAAAAGCAAGGCAAACTACGAATGGCTGAAAGAATCGATTGCGCAGGCCGAAAACGGCAGGCTGGTAGATTTTGAGACAGAGGAATAGCATATGAATGTATCTTTCACGGAAAACGCATGGGAAGATTATCTCTACTGGCAAAAGATGGATAAGAAAATAGTCAGAAGGATCAATGAGTTGGTCAAGGATATCAAGAGAAATCCTTATGACGGTCTTGGCAAGCCGGAGGCGCTTAAATACGATTTGGCGGGAAAGTGGAGTCGTAGGATCACGGAAGAACACCGTCTGGTTTATCAGGTGGAGGAAAATCATTTAATCGTATTTACTTGCAGATATCATTATTAGAAATGCAGAAAGGTCTTTTACGCAGAAGAAACAGGATTGACAAAACAGTTGTAATTGACTATAGTAGTAAATAATTGTAAAGGTGTTGACAGAGAGGAGTACGCAAAAACCGCCGCCAGAGAGAGGAAGCGAAAGCTGAAAGTTTCCTTCGGAGAGGACTTGTGGAATGTGGCTCTTAAGCCGGGAGGCAGAAGCGTTTTCGTGAAAGAAACAGCGAAAGCGGCAGTAAGCTTCCACGCCTGATCCCCGTTAACGGATCGGAGGCCGTAAATCGGCTTCGCTGAGTGATAAATGAAGGTGGTACCGCGCAATCGCGCCCTTTGTCAGGAGACTGGCAGAGGGCGCTTACTTTTTATTAAGGAGGAAAAGAGAGATGAGCAGAGAACTCGCGAAAACCTATGACCCGAAGGGCATTGAGGACAGATTATACCAGAAGTGGATGGATAAGAAATACTTCCACGCCGAGGTGGACAGGACGAAGACCCCGTTTACGATTGTGATTCCGCCCCCAAATATCACGGGGCAGCTGCACATGGGACATGCTCTGGACAATACCATGCAGGATATCCTGATCCGTTATAAGCGGATGCAGGGCTACAATGCGCTCTGGCAGCCGGGAACGGACCATGCCTCCATTGCTACCGAGGTGAAAATCATCGAGAAGCTGAAAGAGGAAGGCATCGACAAGAACGATTTGGGCAGAGAGGGGTTCCTTGAGAGAGCCTGGGACTGGAAAAAGGAGTACGGCGGCCGTATCGTTTCTCAGTTAAAGAAGCTCGGTTCCTCCTGCGATTGGGACAGGGAACGCTTCACCATGGACGAGGGCTGCAACAAGGCGGTAACGGAAGTGTTTTGCAAGATGCACGAGAAAGGCTGGATCTACAAGGGCAGCCGTATCATTAACTGGTGCCCTGTCTGCAATACTTCCATCTCCGATGCGGAAGTGGAGTACGAGGAGCAGAACGGGCATTTCTGGCACATTAAGTATCCGTTGGTTGACCAGGATGGTCAGCCGAGCAAGACGGAGTTTCTGGAGTTTGCAACTACCCGTCCGGAGACGATGTTGGGTGATACGGCGGTGGCGGTGAACCCGAATGACGAGAGATATACGTACTTAAAGGGAAGACAGGTCTGGCTGCCGATCGTGAATAAGGCGATCCCTGTGGTGGAAGACGATTATGTGGACATGGAATTTGGGACCGGCGTGGTAAAGATCACGCCCGCTCACGATCCCAATGACTTTGAGGTCGGGAAACGTCATAACCTTCCCGAAGTAAACATCATGAACGATGATGCCACCATCAATGAGAACGGCGGCAAATACGCGGGCCTTGACCGCTACGAGGCGAGAAAGCGCATTGTGGAGGAATTGGAACAGGAAGGGCTGCTTGTCCGCATTGAAGACTATTCCCACAATGTAGGCACCCATGACCGCTGCGGCACCACCATCGAGCCGATGATCAAGAAGCAGTGGTTCGTGAAGATGGACGAACTGATCAAACCCGCTGTGGAAGCTGTGAAGAAGCGTGAGGTGAGATTGATTCCCGAGCGCATGGAAAAAATCTACTTTAACTGGACAGACAATATCCGCGACTGGTGCATCAGCCGTCAGCTCTGGTGGGGGCACCGCATTCCTGCTTATTACTGCGATAAGTGCGGAGAGATCGTGGTGGCAAAGGAGGCGCCGACTGTGTGCCCGAAATGCGGCGATACGCATTTCACACAGGATCCCGATACGTTGGATACCTGGTTTTCCTCGGCGCTGTGGCCTTTTTCCACGCTGGGATGGCCGGAAAAAACGGAGGAGCTTGACTACTTTTATCCGACGGATGTGCTGGTGACGGGTTATGATATCATCTTTTTCTGGGTCATCCGCATGATCTTTTCGGGATATGAGCAGATGAAGGAGAAACCGTTTCAGACGGTGCTGTTCCATGGTCTGGTGCGGGATTCCCAGGGGCGGAAGATGAGTAAGTCCTTGGGCAACGGTATCGATCCTCTGGAAATTATCGACAAATACGGCGCAGACGCGCTGCGGCTGACGCTGATCACGGGCAACGCGCCCGGCAACGATATGCGTTTCTACTATGAAAGAGTGGAGGCGAGCCGTAACTTTGCCAATAAAGTATGGAATGCGTCCCGCTTTATCATGATGAATATGGATCAGGAGGAGGAAAAGACCGGGAAGCGCGGCTGGGAGATTTCTTACGGGGAAATCAAAGACAGCCTCTATCCGGTGGATAAGTGGATTCTTTCTAAACTCAATACGTTGGTCAAGGATGTGACCGACAATATGGACAGCTTCGAACTGGGCATCGCGGTGCAGAAGGTCTACGACTTTATCTGGGACGAGTTCTGCGACTGGTACATCGAGATGGTGAAGCCCAGACTTTACAGCATGGACGAAAAGGACGGCGAAGGAAAGAGGGCGGCGCTGTGGACCTTGCAGAATGTGCTTACCTCCGCGCTCAAACTGCTTCATCCCTACATGCCGTTCATCACGGAGGAGATTTTCTGCAGCTTACAGAGCAAAGAGGAATCCATCATGATCTCCGAGTGGCCTGTTTTCCGTGAGGACAGACAGTTCGCAAAGGAGGAGAATGCCATCGAGCTGATGAAGGAGGCGGTGCGCGGCATCCGTAACGTGAGAACGGAGATGAACGTGGCGCCGGGCAAAAAGGCGGCTGTCTTCGTAGTCAGTGAAAACGAAGGCGTGCGTCAGATCTTTGAGGAAGGAAGGCAGTTCTTTCAGGCGCTGGCAGCAGCTTCGGAGCTGACCGTGCAGGCGGACAAGGGCGGCATCGACGACAGCGCCGTGTCCGTGGTGATTCAGGGTGCCACAGTCTATATTCCGTTTGAGGAGCTGGTGGATATCGCGCAGGAGATCGAGCGTCTGCAAAAAGAGAAAAAGCGCCTCGAGGGTGAGCTTGCCCGCGTACAGGGAATGCTCGGCAACGAGAAATTCATGTCCAAGGCGCCGAAGCAAAAGGTGGATGAAGAACGGGCAAAACTGGAGAAGTATGCACAGATGAAAGCGCAGGTGGAGGAGCGGCTTTCGCAATTAACCTAAAAAATTTCTTTTTTCTCTGGTAATATCGGCCGATTTGGTGTAAAGTTATATTTGAGGGAAGTAGTGGAAATAAATGACATGTGTGTCATAAGATAAAGTAAGGAAAGGAGGTGAGTCACGTGGCAGAAATCAACCTATCTGCGGAGCAGCTTAATAAACTGAAAGCGGCTATGGAAAAAGCGAAAGGTGCAGGTGCGCAGCCGGCTCAGGCAGCACCGCCTCCGCAGCCCGATGTATCGCAGCCGGCGGTTCCGGGAGCGGCTGCAGAGGCAGTCGGGGAGCCGGGAGCAGAGGAAAGCCTGCCGCAGATTGAAACCAATCTGGCGGAAGGTACCTATCTCAGAGTGGATGAGGATGAGATGGCTGCGTGGCTCTACCTCGCACCGCCGCAGGAAGACCAGACCTACACGAAGCGCGAATTGGAAAGTTATATGCAGCAGCATGGTGTCGTCAAAGGGTTTCACAGCTCCAATCTCTCGGCAATGATCAAAAAGAAGATTTATGACAGAGAGATCCTGGTGGCAAGAGGCGCCGAGACGAAACCCGGAACAGACGGTTATTTTGAGTATCTGTTTTCTCCGGAGGAGCACGGCGCGCCTAAGGTCAGGGAAGACGGTTCGGTGGACTATTCCAGCATGAATGCGCTGCAGAACGTGCACAAGGGCGATAAAGTGGCAATCTACCACTATGCGGTACAGGGCGTGAACGGCTACACCGTGCTTGGCGGCGAGATGAAGGCGAACCCGGTGAGGGATCTGCCCCCGATGCGCGGTAAGGGAATCATCAGGGAAAATGAAGTGTATTATGCCCAAAGCGACGGTAAGATCGAGGTTAAGGACGGCAAGATCGACATTCAGAATGTCCATGAGATCATGGGGGATGTGGATGCGATCATTGGAAAGATAGAATTTTTCGGAGACATTATCATTAACGGTAACGTGGAAGGCGGCGTTGTCATTCGTGCCGGGCGTAATATTGAAATTCACGGTACGACCGGTTCGGCGACTTTGTTTGCGGGCGGCGATGTGTTGTTATCCCGCGGCATTCAGGGCGGCGGCAAGATATCAGCCAGAGGAAATGTTTACGCGGAATTTATCGAGAATACCAAAGTGGATGCGGGGGGGCTGGTGCAGTCCAACGTTATTTTGAACGCACAGGTGAATGCGAAAGATAAGGTGATCACTACGGGTAAGAAAGGCGCCATCATCGGCGGTTATACCCATGCCTTAAAGAGTATCGAAGTCATCACGGCCGGAAATGATGTGGAGTTAAAGACCGTATTGCATTGCGGATATGAACCGGAATCTTTTGACAAGCTTTTAGAGGCGAGACGGCGTGAGTCGGAGATCAAGGAAAAGCTTTCCAAGCTGGTGGATACCATGACGGAGGCGCTGCGTGAGAAGCGTATGCGCGGGTCGAATACTTCCCGGGCTACGGAGGCGAGCCTTCTGGAATGGAACAGCTTAAAGGATGAATATTTTGCGGAGCTGGATAAAGTGGGACAGGAGCGGGAAGCGCTTGAGAACACGATGGAAGAAGGTAAGGACGCCTATATCAAAGTAGACGGCAATATTTACCGAAATGTGGTCATCGGCATCAACGCCGAGCAGATGACGCTGGATCGAAACACCTGCTTTATGAAATATTCTGCGGACAAGGGCGTGATCGAAGGGACGGTCATCGTACACAATTAGCAGTGTGAGAAAAGAGATGGAAGAACAGTATGATACATACGGGGCGGCGGAGGATTACATCTACGCCACCCCTAAATTTACCTCAAAAAACAGTTTGGAGGACACGAGGCGCTTTCTTGCGCATCTGGGTTCTCCTGCACAGGATAGAAAAATTCTGCATGTTGCAGGCACAAACGGAAAAGGTTCCGTTTGTGCTTATTTGTCGTCTGTGCTGCAAACGGCAGGGATCTCCTGCGGGATGTTCACTTCGCCGCATCTTGTTTCCATGCGGGAACGCTTCCGTATCAATGGTAAGATGGTGTCTGAGGAACGTTTTTTATGGGCTTTCCGAAAAGTGATGGAAGCGCTGAAACGTCTCCCGGAACCGTTGGCAGCGGCAGGCTATCATCCGACCTTCTTTGAATTTCTTTTTTTTATGGGAATGCTCCTTTTTGAGGAGGCAGGGGTGGAGTATGTGGTCTTGGAGACCGGGCTGGGAGGAAGACTGGATGCGACAAATGCGGTAGAACGAAAAGAAATGTGCATCTTGACGTCAATAGGATATGATCATATGGAATATTTGGGGGAGACGCTTGCCGAGATCGCGGCGGAGAAGGCAGGGATCCTGCAAAAGGATGTGCCCGTGGTCTATCCCGAAAAAGGGGAAGAAGTGACCCGCGTCATCGCGTCCTGCGCCCGAAAAATCGGGGCAAAATCCTATCCTTTGGAGAAGGATGCGATAAAAGAAGTAAAGATTGGGAATAAAACGATTGATTTTTCTCTCCATTTACTCTATTATGATTATATTGGTTTTACTGTGTCCACTTCTGCACTCTATCAGGTGGAGAATGCTTCTCTGGCAGTGCAGGCGCTTTCGCTTTTGCGGGAGGAGCGGATCACGGCAGCCATATTACAACAGGGGATTTTTGAGGCATCGTGGGAAGGCAGGATGGAGGAAGTCCTGCCGTCGGTGTATGTGGACGGTGCGCACAATATAGACGGAATCCGTGCCTTTCTGGAGACGGTGGGCACACATCCCTGCGCGGGAAAGAGGGTTCTGCTCTACTCCTCGGTGTCGGACAAGCAGTACCGGGAGGCGGCGGCAGCGCTTGCGCAGGCAGGTCTTTTCGCGCGGATCTGTCCCGTACAGATGGAAGGGGAACGGGCTCTGTCCTTGGACGAACTTGTGGACTGCTTTGGAACGTACACAGGGTTTGACATGGAGATTTATGATACGCTGGAAAGGGCGTATACAGAGCAGGTAACGCATAAAAACGACATAGATGCGGTGTATCTTGTCGGTTCTTTATATTTGGTGGGCGAAATGAAAGCCCTTTTAAGGAGAATGCAGCATGATCAATTTTGAAGAAGAATTGAAAAAGTTTCATCCCAGTTTGGAAGTGGAAGACGCGGAGGAAGCGATTTATAACCAAGATCTGACGGATATGGCGGATCTGATGGTCAAGATCGTTAAGGAATCGAAGAAGGCAGGAGAATAGAGGACAGTGTGAAAAATCACACTGCAGAATGAGGATCAGCGTAAATGATTTGTTATCGGTGTGGATGTACTCTGTCCGAACACGATTTTTGCACGAACTGCGGCGCCGATGTAGCCCTTTATAAAAGGATCATATATATATCGAACCGTTTCTACAATGACGGTCTCGAGCGGGCAGGCGTCAGGGACCTGACCGGTGCGATCGCGAGTTTGCGACAGAGTCTTAAATTTGATAAAAACAATGTGGAGGCGAGGAACCTTCTGGGACTGGTGTATTTTGAGACCGGAGAGGTGGTAGCCGCCTTAAGCGAATGGGTCATCAGTAAAAACCTGCGTCCGAAGAAAAATATCGCGGACGATTATATCAACATGATCCAGACGAACCAGAACCGTCTGGATACCATCAATCAGACGATCAAAAAATACAATCAGGCATTGACATACTGTAATCAGGACAGCCTGGATCTGGCGGTCATTCAGTTAAAGAAAGTGCTTTCCCTGAATCCGAAATTTATCAGGGCGCACCAGCTCCTTGCCCTTTTGTATATCAACAGCGAGGAGTGGGAGCGGGCAAAACGGGAGCTCACGAAATGTTTGGAGATTGACACCAACAATACGGCTACGCTCCGTTATCTGAAGGAAGTGGATGAGATGCTGCTTCCGGAGGAGGGCACGAAACCTTCCAAGAAACAGAAGAAGTCGGAGGAAATCGTCAAATACCAGAGCGGAAACGAGACCATCATCCAGCCTGTCAATATGAAGGAAGGACGGGGCGTCACCTCCCTCTTAAATCTGGGAATCGGTCTTGCCATCGGTATCGCCATTGCCTTTTTCCTGATCCTGCCGGCAAGGATACAGACAGCGAAGGCGGGCATTGACGAGGAATTGAGAAAGGTCAGTGAGCAGTCCGACGCAAAGACGGCTACCATTGACGAGCTGCAGCAGCAGCTTGCGGAGCTTCAAACACAGAATGAGGCGCTGCAGCAGGATGTTACCGCTTATATGGGGCAGGACGGCACCTTACAGTCCGTGGAGAGTTTGATGAAGGCGGCAGGGGCGTATCTGACAGATGCAGAGGATGTTATCACGGTGATGGATTATCTGCAGGAGGTCGATGCGTTAAAGGCTGAGGAAGGAGAGGAAAATTCGGAGGCTTTTGACACGCTCTATCATACACTGCTTGCGCTGATCGGGCCGCAGGTGGCGGAATCCTATGACAAGGATGGTCATGATGCGTTCTGGGCGGGAAATTATGCAGACGCGATTCCAAATTTGGAAAAGGCGTTTCTGTACGATGCCACGAACGGGCAGGCGCTCTTTGATCTGGCAAACTCTTATAACCGTATCGGAGAAAAAGAGAAGGCAAAGGAGACCTACCGCCAGGTGATCGAGTTGTTCCCCAATACCGAGAAAGCGGATAAGTCAGAGAAATTCCTGGCGGAGCTTGAGGACGAGGAGGAGTAGGAGCCGCACTCGCATACAGAAGAAAAAAGGATATCTGAGAGACGAAAGAGGACATGATGGAATCCATCATGTCTTTTCTTTATGCCGAAAGGAGGTTAACATAATATGGATGAGGATTTCAAGGTGATTGACAACTACTTAATGATAAGGATGCCGGTGGAGATTGACCACCACAAGTCGATTGACATAAGTTCGAGGGCGGACCGTTATATCGTCTCCAAAAAGGTAGGGAACGTGGTGTTTGATTTTGAGAGGACGACCTTTATGGACAGCTCGGGGGTTGGGGTCATCCTGGGGCGTTATCGAAAGATTTCCTGCTTTGGCGGCAAGGTGTACGCGGTCAATGCGGGCAGCAGGATCAGGCGGCTGCTTCTGCTGTCGGGGATGGAGAACATTGTGGAGATTATGGATTGAAGTTGGCATGAATAGAAAGGGAGAAAGGATAAGAACATGATAGAGATATTGGAAAAGAAAGATTACAGACAGATCACAAATGAGATGCACTTGGAATTTGCGGCTGTGTCTGCGAATGAGGCATTTGCGAGAATGGCGGTGTCAGCCTTTATTGCGCCGCTGAATCCAACGCTGGAGGAGCTCTCCGATGTCAAGACGGCGGTTTCTGAGGCAGTGACGAACGCGATCCTGCACGGCTATGAGAATAAAGGCAGCGTGACCGACCGTGTGCAGATGAACTGTGCGTTGAAAAATGATGTTCTGGAGGTGGAGATCATTGACCGCGGCGTGGGGATGGCGGATGTAGGACGTGCCATGGAGCCGCTCTTTACCACCAGGCCGGAGTGGGAGCGTTCCGGAATGGGCTTTGCCTTTATGGAAGCCTTTATGGATGACCTGGAGGTGGTTTCCGAGCCGGAGCAGGGCACCCTCGTGCGTATGTATAAAAAGATTGGCTTACATGCCTGGATCGGAAATGAGGAATAGCCCATGGAGGAGACTGCCGTTTTAATCGAACGATCACAGGCAGGAGATAAAGAGGCAAGAGAGATACTGATCGAGGAGAATCTGGGGCTGGTGCGGCATATTGTGAAACGTTTTGTCGGGAGAGGGTACGATACGGAAGATTTGTTTCAGATCGGCTGTATCGGATTGATCAAGGCAATCGATAAGTTTGATCTGGAATTTCAGGTGCGTTTTTCCACCTATGCGGTGCCTATGATACAGGGGGAAATCAAACGCTTTCTGCGCGATGACGGTATGGTGAAGGTGAGCCGTACCTTGAAGGAGAACGGCTGGAAGATCAGGCAGGCGGCGCAGAAGCTTTCGCAAATCTATGGCAGGGAGGCGACCTTACAGGAATTGTCTGCGGAGACGGAGCTTTCAGTGGAGGATATCGTGATGGCGCTTGACGCAAACGTTGAGGTGGAGTCCATCTATAAATCGGTCTATCAGTCTGACGGCAACGAGATCTTTTTGGTGGATCAGGTGGTGAGCGGCAGCAGCGGTGCAGCCGCAGGCTTACATCGGGATGATGGCGATACGGAGAAGGAGGGAATCCTAAACCATATCCTGCTGGAACAGCTTCTTTCGACGCTGACAGAGACGGAGAGAGAGCTGATTCACATGCGCTATTTTCAGGACAAGACGCAGGTGGAGGTGGCGAAGGCGCTGGGCATCAGCCAGGTGCAGGTCAGCAGGATGGAGAAAAGGATTTTGCTACGGCTTAGGAGAGAGGTGGGGTGAGAATTCTGATTAAAAAGAGGGTTAAGGGGGTATTTTTTGATGAAAAGACAAGGAATACCCCTTTAACTTGCGATTTCGATTGGAAAATGATATGTTTGATCTACAAGTCTGTGCGTCGGTGATTATGACGAATCAAAGGAATTTTAACATATTTGAGCATAAATTGTGGGAATCAATATTACGAGGGAAAAACGCCATAATAGTTAACATAACTTATGATGACAAAAAGTAATGTTGTTCTTATACGGCGGAAGCGTTTATTGATTGGTTCAATCAGTTTCTTGGAAAGGAGGAAAAAGCGGCGATCATAGCTGTTTCCTCGGAGCAGATTGATGATACGTTTCTAATCTTGTAAACCACATGTTATCTTCTGAGATGTTTCTCGTTTTGCAGGTCAGCTTTTTGTTAAAACGGCCCATATTTGACCAATGTATTTTTTCACCATGAGAAACTCGAAATAACGGGAATGGTCTAAAAGATGATTCTTGATCACGTTTTCTATTTCGTTTCGCATATACGTAGATTGCATGACTTATCAGTCCTGTCTCTTTTTTCTTTATAAAGGAGCGGAGTGTGCGCTATTTCGCACACTCCGCCTACTGATGCTGCTTTCTGAAACAAAGTCAGACTGTGTTGTTTCCTTTTTGGAAATATTCTTTCAATAACTTTTGACGATAATCGCTGTCGGAATGCTCATGTACGGTAAAGAAGCAAGTAACCGAAAACAAGAGATAGACCGCCAGAACCACACTATTCCGAACCGAAGAAACCAAAGACCAAAAGACAA
>DETS01000022.1 GCA_002361735.1 Lachnospiraceae bacterium UBA3282
AAATAAGAAAGTATAGAGAGGTAACTATGAGTATGCGAATTGCGCTTGCAGGCAACCCGAACTGCGGGAAAACGACATTATTTAATGCCCTGACAGGTTCCAACCAGTTTGTGGGGAACTGGCCGGGTGTTACGGTGGAAAAGAAGGAAGGTAAATTAAAAAAGCATGAAAGCGTGACCATCACGGACCTTCCGGGCATTTATTCCCTTTCTCCCTATACACTGGAGGAAGTAGTAGCGAGAAATTATCTTATCAGTGAGCGTCCCGATGCCATTTTAAATATCATCGACGGCACGAATCTGGAGAGAAACCTGTATCTGACCACACAGCTTACCGAGCTTGGTATCCCTGTTGTGGTTGCCATCAATATGATGGATGTGGTGGAGAAAAACGGCGATCAGATCAACACAGAAGAATTATCCAGGGCGCTGGGGTGTCAGGTAGTTGAAATTTCCGCCCTGAAAGGAAACGGCATCATGGAAGCGGCGGAGGCTGCAATCCATGCGGCAAAGAACGGAAAAACGGTTCCCATGCACACCTTTGCGGGAACGGTGGAACATGCCCTTGCCCATATCGAGGAGGCGGCAGTACACGGATTGCCGGAGGAACAGCAGCGTTTTTATGCCATCAAGCTGTTTGAGCGGGACGACAAGGTTTTGGAGCAGTTGAGCCTGGATCTTGCGGTGCAGAAGCACATCGAGGAGGACATCAAGGCGGCGGAAAAGGAGATGGACGACGATGCGGAATCCATCATCACCAACGAACGCTATGTTTATATCGGGAGTATCATCAAAGGATGCTTAAAGAAAAAAACTGCGGGTAAGATGACAAATTCCGATAAGATTGACAGAGTTGTCACAAACCGTTTTCTGGGACTCCCCATTTTTGCGGCGATCATGTTCCTTGTGTATTATATTTCCATGGTGACGGTGGGAGCCTCCGCCACGGATTGGGCGAATGACGGACTGTTCGGCGACGGGTGGCATCTGTTTGGCATCGGCTCCTCCGCTTATGAAGAAGCGGTGGGAGAATATGGCGACGCGGCGCTGATCGTGGACGGCTACGACGCTTATGTGGAAGAAAACGGTGTGACGCCCACAGGCGATTTCCCCTATGAGGTGGCGGATGAGGAAACGTTGGAAGTGACGGTGGAAACAGCAGCCCTTGCCGATTATGAGGCTGCGCTTGCAGTGATGGAGCAGTATGGCGATGAGCCCGATCCGGCAGCTTACGGCGTATGGGTTCCGGGTATCCCGGTTCTTGTCGGAAACGCGCTTGAGGCAGTGGGTGCGGCTGACTGGCTTGCGGGACTCATCAACGACGGTATCGTAGCCGGCGTGGGCGCGGTGCTTGGCTTTGTGCCGCAGATGCTTGTTCTGTTCCTGCTCCTCGCGTTCCTGGAGGCGTGCGGTTATATGGCGCGTATCGCATTCGTGCTCGATCGCATTTTCCGCAAATTCGGCTTATCCGGAAAGTCTTTTATCCCGATGCTCATCGGAACCGGCTGCGGCATTCCGGGCATCATGGCGTCGAGGACGATTGAGAATGAGCGTGACCGCAGAATGACGATCATGACAACGACTTTTATTCCCTGCGGCGCAAAGATGCCGTTTATCTCCATGGTTGCCGGCGCAATCTTCGGCGGTTCCGCATGGGTAGCGACCAGTGCATACTTTGTGGGTATGGCGGCGATCATTCTTTCCGGCATTATGTTAAAAAAGACGAAAATGTTTTCAGGAGACCCGGCTCCCTTCGTGATGGAGCTTCCGGCTTACCATATGCCCACGGTGGGCAATGTGCTGCGCTCCATGTGGGAACGCGGGTGGTCCTTTATTAAGAAAGCGGGCACGATCATCCTGCTATCCACCATTGTGATCTGGTTTACGACGTACTTTGGATTTACGGCGGAAGGCTTCCGGATGCTTGGCGAGGAGGAAATGGATCAGTCGCTCCTTGCGGCAATCGGCGGCGCGATCGCATGGATCTTCATACCGCTCGGCTGGGGAAACTGGCAGGCGGCTGTGGCTTCCATTACGGGACTTGTGGCAAAGGAAAATATCGTCGGCACGATGGGTATCCTTTATCCCGGCGGATGGTCTGAGATCGGAGCAAACTTTAGTATGGTTGCGGGATATTCCTTCCTTGTGTTCAACCTTCTGTGCGCGCCCTGTTTTGCAGCCATCGGCGCCATCAAGCGGGAGATGAACAACGCGAAATGGACGTGGTTTGCGATTGCTTACCAGTGCGGGCTGGCTTACGCGGTGGCGTTGATGGTTTATCAGTTTGGCTCGGCATTTGCGGGAAGTCTGAATGTGACCGGGCTGCTGGTATCTGTCGTTATCCTTGGCGGTATGATCTATATGTTGTTCAGACCATATAAAGAGGCGACAAAGCTGACCACAAACATGAAACTGAAAATGGCGAAATAAAAAACGCTGCCGTGCCATATGCCCGCATTGATACAAAGGAAATATGCTGCCTTAGAGGTGCGCGGCAGAGAGAAGTGAGTGTCTTATCCAATAGAAAATTATAATGATGAGGAGGAATTTTAATGCTTGCATGGCTTATGGAAAATATGGCGACGATCATCATCAGCGCGGTTTTGGTTCTCGTGGTGGCTACCGTCATTGTCGGTATGATACGCGGTAAGAAAAAAGGAAAATCATCCTGCGGCTGCGGATGCGCGGGCTGCGCAATGAACGGCGCCTGCCATCCGACGAAGCCGGAAACTAGTCACGCCCCAAAACGGACAGAATACATTTTTTCATGGCGTCATAGCTTTCCTGAGTGATGTCGTGCTCCATCTTGCAGGCATCGCTCGCCGCGATTACGGGGTCAACGCCAAGATGAATCAGCCAGTCCGTCAGCAGAGTGTGGCGTTCATAGACGTTTTCCGCAATTTTTCGCCCTTCCTCCGTCAGATTGAGAAACCCTTCTTCCGAAACGGTGATGTATCCGCGGTTTTTTAGGTTTTTCACGGCGACGCTCACGCTTGGCTTTGAAAAGTTCAGTTCGGTCGCCACATCAATAGAACGCACCGCGGAGAGGCGGCTGCTCAAGATCAGTATGGTTTCGAGGTAATCCTCGAGGGATTCCTCGGCTTTGTGTCGAATATAACTCATGGGATTACTGTACTCCTTTCCGTTAATTATCATCCTAACACGTTAGGGAGGGCGACGCAAGGGTTAGATTTTGCTAACCGGAAAGAAAAGAGAGAGGTTTTGAATAAAAATAAATCGGAGGAAACGAAAATGAGCAGACATGAGGAAATTAAAAACGCATATAAGAGCCTTGGCGGTGAGGCAACCTTTTACGATGGGATGATCACCTGCTCCACGCTGCCCGGGAAGGCAGTCTGTAAAGTGATATGGAACATGAATAAGAAGGAAAACGACCGCTATCTGGGACTTGCGCTTTCGGGCATACCGGAAAACTTTTCCGGGAAAATGCTGGAGGTTCCGGTGGGAACGGGCGTGCTTAGTATGCCGGTGTATGAAACGCTGCCGGATGCGGACGTTACCTGTCTGGATTATTCCCCGGATATGATGGAGCGGGCAAAGCGGCAGGCACAGAAACGAGGTCTTAAGAATGTCAGCTTTATGCAGGGGGATGTGGGGAAGCTGCCTTTTTCTGACGAGAGTTTTGATCTGGTTATGTCACTGAACGGTTTCCATGCTTTCCCGGACAAGGAAGCGGCTTACAGCGAGATTTTCCGCGTCCTAAAGCCGGGAGGGATTTTCTGCGGATGTTTTTATGTCAAAGGCGAGAATAAGCGCAGCGACTGGTTTGTGGATAAAATATATACGCCGAAGGGGTACTTTACGCCGCCCTATGAAACGAAGCAAAGTCTGAAAACAAGGCTGAATGACATGTACCAAAAAGCGGAAGTAAAGACCGTGGAGGGCATGGCGGCTTTCCGCTGCAGGAAGTGAGGCGGGGCAACGGCGTGGGCTATCTGGGCAATCCCCACGGCTATGAACTGTGCATTGACGCATCGGTGGGCGAGGAGGCTGCGGCAGACATGATCTGCAGTTATATCAGGCGGAAGAATTGACAGATTATTTTCTCAATGCTAGTATTAAACCGACAATCAGTCTACAGGATGTGACATGAGGAGCAAATAGAGAGAAAAGCGAGAAACAAAAGGCGGTATCTTTACTATGGAAAAAGTGTTGTTGGAAATACTGGAAACGGCGGCAATCACAGTCAGCGGTTTTCTGATAAAGAAATATGTGTTCTTAGAGCCGGATATGGAGGCAAAGAAGCAGAAATTCTTTTATCTGATCAGTTTTTTCCTGATTGGCATTGTGTTCCTGGCTTTTGGAAAAGATGCCGCAACAATGGCGGCATTACTTATGATTGGGGTTAATACCTGTCTTGGAAGAAAAAAATACAGGCTGTACGGGCTGTTTCTGATGATACCGTTTACGGGCATCATCAATGGGCTTTTTATTCCGGTACTGCTTGTGCCGCCGTATTTTTTTGCGTTGTCAAAACAGGGGACTGCCGTTTATCGCTTTATCCTCTACGGGTTGTTAGCGGTGTTGCTTTTCTTATTCTATGTGAAAGGGAAAAACTGGCGCAGTTGGTTTCACGAGAATATGCAGTACAGGAGCCTGCGAAAATCAGAGAAATATTTGCTTTGGGTAATCGGGATTTTACTTGTGTTTTTCTCCAATACGGACAGTGCGGCAATGCAGATTGTAGCAGGCGGCGGCAATGCGTGGGCGGCAGACAATATACAGAGTCAGGGAATTGTTTCCTACATCGGAGTCAGTAGTATCTCTGCCTTTGTTATGACGGTTACGATCATCGTGCTGATCATGCAGGGCAATAAACGTTCTTTTTACCATGAAAAGGTTTCCCGTATGCAGTCGGGCATGATCACGTTCATGGCAGAGGTCGTGGAAAACAGGGACGACAATACGGGAGGGCATATCAAACGTACAGCGGCATATGTGGAGTGCATTGCAGAGGAACTGAAAAGGCAGGGAAGATACAGCGATATTCTGACAGACACATATCTGAGCGATATGGTGGTGGCAGCGCCGCTTCACGACATCGGGAAAATACATATACCGGATGCAGTCCTGAACAAACCGGGAAAGTTGACGGAAGAAGAATTTGCGATCATGAAAACGCACACCACGGCAGGAGAGGAACTGCTTACTCACGCAAAGGAGGAACTTGGGGAATCGGGGTATCTGGAGATGGCGGTGGAGATGGCGGCGTATCATCATGAGTGGTGGAACGGAAAAGGCTATCCTTATGGCATCAGCGGGGAAGAAATACCGCTCTGCGCAAGAATTATGGCAGTGGCGGATGTATTTGACGCGCTGACTTCCAAGCGATGCTATAAAAGCGCTATGCCGCTTGAAAAGGCGTATGCGATCATCAGGGAGGAATCCGGCACGCACTTTGATCCGGCAGTTGTGGAAGCTTTTTTTGCTGTAACAGCAGACATGGAGGAGCAGGGAATAACGGAATAAAGCGTTCATTGGTCTATCTCCAACAAACGCTTTCCGCCTTAATATCTAACCCGGAACAGCAGAATATTTCTTACTCTACATGAATTTCCTTTGAAATGACAGCCTTCTTAGCAGCGGTGCTGTTCATTCCTTCCTGCTCCATCAAAGACCAGTCGTCAAGATTGTCAAAAATGTAAACATACAATGTTTTGATTTCTTTCCCCTGAACAGCAAATCCGGCTCTGCCTGCCATTTCCGTATCTGCGTAAAGCAGTTCCCCATCCTGATTAAAGCAGATTGTATAGCAGGGCTCATAAGACCACCCAAGCAGTTCGAACATCTCCGCATCCGTCATATCGGGATTTTTCGAAAGCAGCTTTTCCCTCCTGTCGTCTGTCAGTTCTCTCTGCTCACCCGGTGTTGTTGCATGGACAATGACCTGATACGGAGATAGCACTACATCTTCAAGCGTAATATTTCCCTTTTTTTCGCCTACTTCAATTGTTTTTACATCCGTTTCGTTTACCGCAAACGGAATGACAATATTCCAGCTGCCATCTGTCCAGTGGGATGCTGATATTTCCCCGCCATCAAGCAGCCTGTCATCATCATAACCAAGACCGTTTATATTTAAGTTCAGTTCGCCGTTTCCCGTATACTTCTCTGCAAGATTTATCTTCAACATGCCTGCGAATGTATGGCTGTCGATTACCTTACCATCAAATGTATTTTCGAGCCATTCAGGGGAACTTCCATCCACACTCCAGGTTCCGCCTACATAAAATCCAGCGGCTGTGCGGTTATCTGCAACATTCATGCCTGTATAGTGTTCCGGAATATGCGTGAAATCTGCATTTTCTGATTCAATGTTTACTGTGAGGAATATGGAATATCCATCACAATATGCTTCCGATGCGGTTAATGTGATTCCCTGATCAGACACAGTATAGTCCGATGTATCCAAATTCCCCGCAGAATCCTCATTTGTCAGGACAGTTTTCTTATCCGTATAGTCTCCGGAATATGTTGCATCCTCATCAACTTTCTCAAAAATCTTTCCAATCAAGGGAATCTTTGCTGCAAGCATCGGATTAAAATATCCCAGTCCGCAGATTCCAATAACCGCAGCAGCCACTGCCGCAGCAACACCTTTTCCCAGTTTGCCAAATGTAATCATTTTATCCTTCCTCCTTCTATGTATTCGGATTTCTCTGTCACTTATTTCAGGAGCAAGGGCTTGCTTTAAGATTTGATCCAATTTTTCATCTGTCATATCCGATCGCCTCCAATTTTTCCTTTAACTGTTTCTTTGCTTTCCGCATCCGGCTTTTGACGGTTCCTTCCGGCAACCCCAGGATCTTAGATATCTCATTGATTTGCATATCTGCTGAATAATACAGATAGATTGGGATTCTGTACTTCTCCGGCAGGGTTTTGACGAATCCCTGAATCATATCTATCTCATTTTGCTTTAATACAATATGTTCCGGGGAAACTTCGTTATCATAATCAGTAAACCCATATCCCTCATCAGACATTTCATCCATACTGTTGATCGGAACCAGCCTCATCCTGTTTGCATATTTTTTCTTCTTATTTTTCAAAAGATAAATTGAAGTGGATAAAGCGTAACTCTTTGTATTCTGCATAGAGTCCAGTTTTTTTCTTTTCTCCAGCAGCTTGAGCATAGTGTCCTGATACAGTTCGTCCCCATTTTCCGCATCCCCGGCTGTCATCCGACAAAACCGCAGAATATCTTTTCCAAACTTCAGGACAAACTGCTCAAATTCATCATGATTCATAGCAGCTATCCTCCTTCTTTTCAGTCAATCAGTCGCTTGGACGATTGATTGACTTGGTAATTTATCGGCATGTCGACATGCAAAGATTTGCCCTTGCATGTATATATTGTCACGGCACCGGAAAAAGTTTTCCAATTTTCCAAAAAATTTTAACATATTTATAGCCAGATAAAAATATAACCGGAATTGCATAAATCCGCATATGGCAAAGCTGCAGATGATCAGTCAGGATTGGGAGATCTGCTAGGGTAAAGTTTTTGTAGGA
>DETS01000058.1:0-1666 GCA_002361735.1 Lachnospiraceae bacterium UBA3282
CAGGTTGTTTCCTGGTATGACAATGAGAACAGCTACACCTCTCAGATGGTTCGTACCATCAAGTATTTCTCAGAGTTAAAGTAATTAAAAGCATAAAATAGCTTATGTTATGTAAAGAGGCTCGGCCGCTGGGCCGGGTCTCTTTTTTCAAAAAAGGAGGAAACAAAAATGTCTTTGAACAAAAAATCGGTAGACGATATCAATGTGAAGGGCAAACGCGTCCTCGTAAGATGCGATTTTAACGTGCCCTTAAAGGAAGGTAAGATCACGGACGAAACCCGTATCGTGGCGGCACTTCCCACCATCAAAAAGCTCCTCGCTGACGGCGGCAAGGTGATTCTTTGCTCTCATCTGGGCAAGGTAAAGAACGGTCCCAACGAGGGTGAGTCTTTGGCACCTGTTGCCCAGAGACTTTCCGAGAAGCTTGGTAAGCCCGTGAATTTTGTAAAGGACGACAATGTGACCGGTGAGGCGGCTACGGCTGCTGTTGCGGCGATGAACGAGGGCGATGTGGTGCTCTTACAGAATACCCGTTTCCGTGGCAAAGAGGAGACCAAGCCCGGCGAGGCAGGCGAGGCTTTCGCGAAAGAGCTGGCTGATCTGGCTGACGTTTATGTATGTGACGCTTTCGGTTCCGCGCACAGAGCGCATGCTTCCGTGGCGGTTGTTACCAAGTATATCTCTGAAAAAGGCGGCGAGAACGCTGTCGGTTATCTGATGCAGAAGGAAATCGACTTCCTTGGCAACGCGGTGGAGAATCCGGTCAGACCTTTCGTAGCGATCCTTGGCGGCGCAAAGGTTGCGGATAAGCTGAACGTGATCAACAACCTGCTTGAGAAGTGCGATACCCTGATTATCGGCGGCGGTATGGCGTTCACCTTCTTAAAGGCGCAGGGTTATGAGATCGGTAACTCTCTGGTGGACGAGGAGAAGCTCGACTACTGTAAAGAGATGATGGCAAAGGCTGAAAAGCTCGGTAAGAAGCTGCTTCTGCCCATCGATACCGGCGTGGCATCCGGCTTTCCGAATCCCATCGACGGTCCTGTGGACGTAACGTATGTGGATTCTGATAAGATTCCTGCTGATAAGGAAGGTCTGGATATCGGTCCTAAGACCCAGGAGCTGTTTGCCAATGCCGTGAAGTCCGCAAAGACTGTTGTCTGGAACGGACCTATGGGCGTGTTTGAGAACCCGACCCTGGCAAAGGGTACCATCGCGGTAGCGAAGGCGCTGGCTGAGACGGATGCGACCACCATCATCGGCGGCGGTGATTCCGCAGCGGCTTGTAACCAGCTCGGTTTCGCAGATAAGATGTCCCACATCTCCACAGGCGGCGGCGCTTCCCTTGAATTCTTGGAGGGTAAGGAATTGCCGGGTGTTGTGGCGGCTGACGACAAGTAAATTGTTAAATCAAAATTGCACAAATAATATAATCAACGCAGACGCGCTTTCGCTCCGCCTCGGACGTAATGGTACTAGGCTTGAAAGAACCGCGCCAAGTACCAATGTCCTTAAAGGGTCTGCTTATGATTATATTATTGTGCAATTAGCCTTAACAGTATGATGAGTTTCACAATTGTTTGGAAAATTATGAAATGGATAAGGAGAATACAATCATGGCAAGAAAGAGAATCATTGCCGGCAACTGGAAGATGAACATGACTCC
>DETS01000058.1:1975-12703 GCA_002361735.1 Lachnospiraceae bacterium UBA3282
AACTGGAAGATGAACATGACTCCCAGCGAGGCTGTTGCGCTTTGCGCGACCTTAAAGGATCTGGTAGTGAACGATGCGGTTGACGTAGTGTACTGCGTACCCGCGATTGACATTGTGCCTGTGGCACAGGCGGTAAAGGGCACCAACGTGCATGTGGGCGCAGAGAATTTCTACATCGAGGACAAGGGCGCGTACACGGGCGAGATTTCCGCTCCCATGTTAAAGGATGCGGGTGTCGAGTACGTGATCATCGGTCACTCCGAGAGGAGAGAGTATTTTAAGGAGGACGACGCTTTCCTGAATAAGAAAGTGTTAAAGGCGCTGGAGGCAGGCATTACCCCCATCCTCTGCTGCGGCGAGTCTTTAGAGCAGAGAGAGATGAACGTGACTATGGACTGGATCAGATTACAGATCAAGTCCGACCTGGCGGGCGTTACCGCTGACCAGGTGAAGGGCATGGTCATCGCTTACGAGCCCATCTGGGCAATCGGTACCGGCAAGACCGCTACCTCCGATCAGGCACAGGAGGTTTGCAAGGGCATCCGTGACTGCATCGCTGAGATGTACGACGCGGCTACCGCAGAGGCGGTACGCATCCAGTACGGCGGATCCATGAACGCTTCCAATGCGGCAGAGCTTCTCGCAAAGCCCGACATCGATGGCGGGTTGATCGGCGGCGCATCCTTAAAGCCTGATTTTGGGCAGATTGTGAACGCGTAATATGTTTTTGAAAAAGTAAAAAGGTTAAGAAATGCAGTGAAAAGGGATATCAGGGAAAGGCGATTTCTTTGATATCCCCTTTTTGATAGACAGATATGCATGGAATGAGTGCAGCATTGCAGCGAGCAGGTAGAGGGAGTGGAGGTAAATGAAAAATCAGGAAAAAGGATTCAATGCGAATCAGCTGAAATTGATCGCAATCGCGGCAATGACTCTGGATCACTTGACATGGACGCTGTTTCCCGGCTATCGTACGGAGTGGTTTGTGATTCTGTTTCATATCATCGGCAGGCTTACCGCCCCAATCATGTGGTTCTTTATTGCAGAGGGATACCACTACACGCACGATGTCAAAAAATACGCGGGCAGATTGTTTTTATTGGCGTTGATTTCCCATTTTGCCTATAATTTCTGCTTTGGCATTCCGTTTATTTCCTTCCGGACAACCGTATTTAACCAGACAGGGGTAGTCTGGTCGCTGGCATGGGGACTGGTGCTGCTGTACATACATGATAAGTCATCTTTAAAGTCCTGGCAGAAGATTTTCGTTACCATCGCTGTCTGCCTGATTACATTTCCCTCCGATTGGAGCTGTATCGCGACCATGGCGATTCTGGCGATCGGTACGAATCGGGGAAACTTTAAAAAGCAGATGACGCATATGATGTTGTGGGCGGGGATGTATGCCCTTGTATATTTTCTGTTTATTGATAAGGTATACGCAGTCATCCAGCTATTCACCTGCCTGACGATTCCGTTGCTGCGCCTTTACAACGGAAAACGCGGAACCATGAAAGGGATCGGAAAACTGTTCTATATTTATTATCCGCTGCATCTCTTTGTCTGCGGTATCATCCGTGTTATCTTATGGGGCGCTGATTTTGTTACCGGGGTGAAAAATTATTAAGCCTGTGTTTGGCTCTTCAGGGGTAATGGTGGGTAAAAAATACCCACAACCCCAATGTTTATGCTGACTAAGGAATTGAAGCTTTCGCCCACGCTCTTGGTGAAAATCTTGCCCAGATAGGCACTGTTGTAACCAAAGAGGGAAGCGATGCCCTCCAGTTTGATGTTTTCAATAAAATGATGGTCGATATAAAAGAGGACATCATAGAGGATCGTGTCTTTGGCAGTGTTTCCCAGAGCCCCCATTACGGTCTCAAATTGTTCCGAAATAATGGTAAAAATTTCAGAGAGACTGCCGCTTTTATGAATCAGATCAATGATATCCGAGTTGTTGTAGGAAGGGTCAACGAAGGATAGTGGTGGGTCATCCTTTCCTTGATCTGTATAAATAAGTCGGTCAGAAGCAGACGGACGCGCGGAGAGGTGTCGGAGCAGTCTTTGAGAAGATGCGTCAGTTCGTCCATGATATCTGTCAGCATACGGCGGTTGTAGGAAGACAGCGCATCGCACAGGCGTTCCGCATAGCCGCAAAGATCCTCCGTGGAGAGAGGAATGTCGGCATCATCTTCTGCAAGAACCGGCAGAAAAGTGCTATCTGCTCCGTCTTGGAAGTTGTTCGGATGAGAAGAAGCTGCTTTTGCCTGCGTAATTTCTTCCCGAATCTGCGTGACTGCCTCCAACAGTTCATCCTCATCGATGGGTTTTGTGAGATAAAAGCGTACACCGCTTCTGATGGCTTCCTGCGCGTACTGAAAATCCGCGTAGCCGCTTAAAATGATGCACTTTCCCTCAAAACCGGACTCCCTTGCCAGCCGGATCACCTCTGTGCCGTGGAGCCCCGGCATTTTCACATCGAGCAGGACCAGGGAGGGGTGCAGGGCAAGAATCTGCGAGAGCGCATCCTTGCCGTTAGAGGCTTCCCCGCAGAGCGTAAAGCCCAGAGATTCCCAGTCTATAATCTGTTTTAAGCCTTCTCTGATAGCGCTTTCATTGTCGGCGATAAACAGTGTTTCCATAACATACCATCCTTAATATCCAATAAAGATTTCCTTCAGGGAGAAGCCGATTCGTTGATATTCTATCTGCAAACTGCCTATTCCACATAGATTTTGCACACCACGGGGAAGTCGCTTGCCACATTTTTAGCTGTCACATGCAGCCCTGTGTCATCGACCCAAAACTGCGGCTTTTCGGAAAAGCCCAAGATTTCCACATCGCGGATGATACCGTGGAAATTCGGTTGATTGGGATCCGCGGAGTGGCCGAGGGAACGAATTAGGAAAGTGCCATCCTCGGGGCAGCGCAGACATGCCGCATAGATACAGCCGTTTCCTGCAGTAAAGCGGAAGTCTTCTTTGGTGTAATTTGTGGCAGCAGCGTCGGAGAACTGTCCCTCCGTCTCCTTTGTCGGTCCCTCCGCCGCGTGACGCCAGGGTTTGCTTCGGTAGACGGCTTCCCCGTTAACGGAAAGCCAATCGCCAATCTCCCGCAGGATGGCGGCGTCTTCCCCGGCAAAGCTGCCGTCCGCTTTCGGTCCGACATTGAGCAGGAGACTGCCGTTCTTGCTGATGACATCCAGTAGATAACAGAGAATCTCGTTGCTGCTCTTGTAGTCGAGACTGGTTGTGTGGCACCAGGAGTTTCTGGCGATGGCAGTGTCGGTCTGCCAGGGGTAGGGCTTAGCGTCCGCAAACTTGCCGCGTTCCACATCAACGATACCGCTGCCAAATGCCATGGCGTCGTGTTTGTAGCAGATAGCGGTCTGATATCCTTTTTCAGCGGCGCGGTTATAGCAGTACGCCGTGATTTTTCTTAAGTAAGGCTTGTACGCCTCATGCTGGATCCACCAGTCGAAGTAGAGAAGCTTGGGTGCATAGCGGTCGATGATCTCGCAGGTACGGCAGAGCCAGTCTTCCAGAAACTCCCTGTCAGGGTAGGGCTTTGCGAAAAGATCCTGCATATCGGGCTGGGTCTGCTCCGAGGGCCAGTAGAAGTCGCCGCAGAAGAGCGGTTCTTTGATATCGCTGTCAAAATCTTTGCCGTTTCCCATAAACCAGTGATGCTCCGCACGGTGGGAGGAGGCGCCAATGAGCAGTCCCCGCTTTTCGCAGGCGGTTTTCAATTCGCCGAGAATGTCGCGCTTGGGTCCCATCTTGGCAGCGTTATAATTAGAAAGGCTGCTTTCATACATTTGAAAGCCGTCATGATGCTCCGCCACAGGGATCACGTAGCTTGCGCCCGCTTTTGCGAAAGTTTCCGCCCAGTGATCCGCATCGAATTTTTCGGCCGTAAACAGCGGGATAAAATCCTTGTAGCCAAAGTCTTTATGCGGACCGTAGGTTTTGATATGGTGTTCGTATTCAGGCGTTCCCTGAATGTACATATTGCGGGAATACCACTCGTTGTTAAAGGCGGGCACGCTGTAGAGTCCCCAGTGGATAAAGATGCCGAATTTTGCTCCCAAAAACCAGGAAGGTGTCTGAAAAGCGGTCAGAGATGCCCAGTTGTCCTGAAAAGGGCCCTGTGCGATCACCTGGTCGATCTCTTTTAGATAGTCTGCTTTGTTGGTGAATTGAAACGGTGTGTTGTTAGCCATTTTTACCTCCCTGCCGAAGCTTTTTTCATTGGTTTGATTATAGCAGAAAGCGCAAGGTTTTGCCATGGGTTTGACAAAAAAGAAAAGCTGTGCTACACTGTCGCCATAATCGAATAGGACATCAACTGCCGCCGCTTTAGCGGCACACGGAATAGGGTGAAAAGCCCTGCGAGTCGGTCACTGTGATGCCTCCCGGAGACGAGAGAGGATGAGTCAGATACGTGGCAGTTAGATGGCATTCTGCCGAAACCGGAACTGCGAATCCTTTCGGCCTTGCTGCGTCTGCGGCAGGGTCTTTTGCGTTCTGTGCTTCGGGGCAGGGCGCATTTCTTATGCGCGCATAAGAAATGCGAAGCATTTCGAGTCTGCTTATGCAAGAGTGCAGAGTCAGGAGGAGGACATCATGAAAAAAGAACAGAAAACACAGAAGAAAACGACAACGAGGATCACAGCGCTTCTTTTGAGTATGCTGCTTTGTATGCTCACAGCCTGCGGCGGGCAAGCGCCGGCAGAGACACCTGCCGCGCAGACTGCGGAAACGGAGGCTTCCGAGACACAAGCTTCGGAAGCGGAGATACCCGAGACACAGGCACCGGAAGCAGAGGCGGACACGGAGGCGGCGCTTCCCACAACAGATCCCAGCGGTGCTTCCATCACGATTCCTGAGCAGGTGGATACCATCGTAGCGCTCGCGCCTTCGCTGAACGAGACGCTGGTGGCGCTTGGGCTGGGAGATAAGATCGTGGGTTACGATCTGCAGAGCGTCGGTTTAGCGGGGCTGCCCGAGGGCGTTCCCACTTTTGATACGGTAAATCCCGATGTGGAGCAGTTGACGGCGCTTGCGCCGGATATGCTGCTGGTGTCAAGCCTTTCTCTGTATGATCAGGAGGCGCCTTATCAGCCGCTTATTGACGCGGGTGTGTGTGTGGTCTGCGTGCCCACCAGTGTGAGCATTGAGAATGTGAGAAGCGATATCCGTTTTCTGGCGGCTGCCCTTAGCGTGCCCGACGAGGGCGAGCGCGTAGTGAGCGAGATGGATGCGGAACTGGACAGGATTTCCGCGCTTGTTTCCGATATCCCGGAGGAGGAGAAAAAGAGCGTCTATTTTGAGATTTCTTCCGCCCCTTATCTGTACAGCTGCGGAAGCGATACCTATCTGCATGAGATGATCGGGCTGGCAGGAGGAAAGAACATTCTTTCCGACCAGAGCGGCTGGCTTTCCGTGGAGGGCGAGACGGTAGTGGCAGCTAACCCCGATGTGATTTTTACCAATGTGAATTATACGGATGCTCCCGTGGATGAGATCCTTGGCAGAGAGGGTTGGGCAGGTGTGTCTGCTGTGACGGATAAAAATGTTTATTACATCGATAATATGGCATCTTCTCTGCCGAACCAGAATATCGTAAAGGCGGTGGAGCAGATGGCAAAGACGCTCTATCCTGAGCGTTTTGAGGGGCAATAAGGAAGAAAATCGTTATGAGACTTAAGATGAAAACAGAACAGGGGAAAACCAAACGGATGAGGATGAAAATGGGGATTCTCCTGGCGGTGGCGCTCCTCGCCCTGCTTTTGGGCGTGGGGGTGGGGAGCGTGTATGTCTCACCTACAGATATCCTTGCCATTTTGGCGGGGCGGCTGTTCGGGCGGCCCCTGCCGGAGCATATTCCCGCAAGCTACAGCGTCATGGTGCTCGATATGCGCCTGCCACGGGTTCTGTTGGCGTTTTTAACAGGGGCGGCGCTTGCCGCGGGCGGCGGGGTGATGCAGTCTGTGCTGCAAAATCCGCTGGCTTCGCCTTTCGGTTTGGGCGTTTCTTCGGGCGCGGGGCTTGGCGCGGCGCTTGTGATTGTGCTGGGTCTGGCATCGGCAGGGCCGGGGACCTTTCTGTTACCGGGCGTCAGTCTGGGCTTTGCGCTCGGTACGGTGTTTCTGGTACTGGCTGTTTCGGCAAAGCTGGACCGTGGGATGTCCAACGTGACCATTGTGCTGGTGGGCATGGTGGTCTCCCTCTTTTGCAATGCCGTCATGACGTTACTGGCGACAGCTTCTCCCACTTATGCACAGCGCATCCAGCTCTGGCAGCTGGGCAGCTTTTCCATGCGGGAGTGGAGCGCGGTGTGGGCGCTTTTGCCGGTCACGGTATTGATCTGTCTCTATTTTCTGCGTTATGCCAGGGAGCTTGACGTGATGACCTTCGGGGAGGAGCAGGCGGTGGCTATGGGCGTGGATCTGCGAAAGGTCAAGGGAAGGTTGATGGCGGCGGTGGCAGTGCTGGTCGGTGTGGCGGTGGCCTTTGTGGGCATCATCGGCTTTGTGGATCTGATCATTCCCCATATTGTGAGGAGACTTTTCGGCGCGTCGCACCGCAGGGTTCTTCCCGCCGGCGTTTTGCTTGGCGGCACTTTTCTGGTGCTGTGCGATCTGGCGGCCAGGACGCTCACGCCGCCGCATGAGATTCCGATCGGTTCCATCACGGCGCTGCTGGGTGCGCCTTTCTTCCTGTATCTTTTCTTTGCGGGGAGGCGCAACGGCTGAGTCATAACTTTCGTTTACCGGGTTGACTCTAAACCATACATTAGGTTTATACTTCTTTCAGGAAGCGCTTTATAGTGCATCGAATAATAAGTTTCCGGCTATTCGATGTACCAGGTAACTGTAAACGGATTTTTGAAAGAGGCACAGGCATGAAAATAGGTGAATTTGCAAAAATGACGGGAATGCCTATATCGGTGCTCAGACATTATGATAAAGAGGGCCTGTTATGTCCGGACTATGTTGACCGTTTTTCCGGTTACCGTTATTATTCGACTGACCAGATCGGGCAGGTGCAAAAAATTGCGCTATTAAAGAGAAGCGGTCTTTCTTTGAAAGAAATAAGGGATATCCTGAAAAATGCCGGCGATCATGAGTTCATAATGGGCATTCTAAAACAGCGGGAGTCGGAAGATCGAAATATGCTTGCTGCCATTGAGGAGGTGAAGCATATGATGATTGAGAAAGAGGAGAAACGTACGAAGGTTGAACAGGAAACACTGTCAGCAGTAGAAGAAAACGCGTTTGGAGAAATGCTGATAAAAGGAATGTCCCTGCCCCTGCCGTTAGACCCCAAAGCCTTACAGGCTGCATGGCGCAGTTTGGACGAGGAAATACAAAGAAGAAATTTTCAGCGTATTTCCGGATTCATGACCTATGGCGATAAGGACAGAGAAATCTATTTCCTGCCGGGCGGAGAAGATTACTGGATCTATAGCTGGACAAAAGGATATCTGAAATTGAACGGCGGCGACCAGTCATGTCTATGCAGATATCAAGTTGAGGACGATGAAGGCAGCCGTTATATGTTTGTGGAGAATAAATCCTATGAATATCTTCGCGGCGGGATGCCTACCGTATTGGTGTTGGAACAGGTTGACAAAAATAGGTATACCAAGCGTGAGATTGCAAGAGAAGATGACACGGATATGCCTTTTGTGAATGACGAGCGGGTTCTGGGAGATTGGAAGGCTTTTGATTTTATCCGCAACAGAGAGGAATTTGCTCCGGGGGTGAATCATCTCCCTCAGGAAAGACTGTTTTTTAAGCATATGCACTTTGGAGAAGATGGATTTTTGTCCAGCGTTTATATGGATGAAACCATGTCGGGCAAAGAGATTCAGAGCTGGACGAACGGTTATGTGCTTAAGTATTATAATCATACCGCCTGTGCCTATGAAATTGTGACAGTGGATGGCATGGACTATATGATGATCGAGTGGAAAAGCGGGGATTACCGCTGGGGCGGTTATGATACGGACTATTATGTATTTATCAGAGATGAAGAATAAAACGGGGTACGTATGGAACAAACGACCTTACTTACAGTAGAATATTTATCCTGTGGTTACGGGAAAACAGAGGTGATCCACGATCTGGCCTTGCAGGTAAAGGCAGGGGAGCGGCTGTGCATCCTTGGACCGAACGGCTGCGGAAA
The DNA here is from genome assembly GCA_002361735.1 of Lachnospiraceae bacterium UBA3282. Taxonomy (GTDB): domain Bacteria; phylum Bacillota; class Clostridia; order Lachnospirales; family Lachnospiraceae; genus UBA3282. Next base: position 10,168 of record DETS01000058.1, read on the forward strand.
GACCACGCTTCTGCGGGCGCTTGCGGGTGTGCTTGATTGGACGGGGCGCGTGGAGACGGACGGGGTTTTACTTAACGAATTATCCCCAAAACAGCGGGCGAAAAAGATTGCCCTGATGAGTCAGTTTTCACAGGCGTCCTTTGATTATACCGTTTATGAGGCGGTCATGCTGGGACGTTATGCCCATCAGACGGGTTTCCTTTTTTCGGCGGAGACGGAGGCGGATCGGGCGGCGGTTGAGGAGGCTTTGCGGCTGGCGGACGCGTGGGAGCTGAGAGAGCAGCCGGTGACAAAACTTTCCGGCGGGCAGCTGCAGCGGGTGTTTCTGGCCAGAGTCTTTGCGCAGAACCCACAGATCATCCTCCTGGACGAGCCCGCCAATCATCTGGATCTGCGATCGCAGGCGGAGCTGATCGAGAGTCTGCAAAATTGGACGGCAGAGGGAGAGCGGTGTGTGCTGGGGGTGTTTCACGATATCAGCCTGGCGCTTTCCTTTGCGGATACGGCGTTGTTGCTGGAGCAGGGGCGTGCGCTTGCACATGGTCCGGTGGAGGAACTGGACGTAAGCCTCCTGGACGGGCTTTACGGTATGAATGTGCGAAGTTATATGGAACGGATGTATGAACGATGGATGGTGCGGTGACACTGAGAGCAAAATGGAAACGGTGTGAGAAGGAGAGTCAGAAAATGGTATACAGAAGCCCTTATGAGGCTTACCCTTTTTTGTGCGATGCGGACGAGGATCTGCGTTGCGATTTTGAGCTCGCCACCGACGAGCTGGCGAGCGGCACAGGGCTGTTGCAAAGTCAGGTGACGGATGCTGTTTTGCAAGAGGAGCTTTTGTGGGTCTGCGAGTTGATTTATCATATGAACCCCACTCTGAGGACCTTTTTTACGGTGACGGAGGAGGAAATCGACCGCCTGGCTGCCGCCGTGGACAGGCTGCAGGCGGAGAGTGCGGTACACGGTTTCGTGCTGCCCTGCGGCTGTGAGAGCGCGTGTACGGCGCATCTTCTGCGGGTGAAGGCAAAGTGTCTGGTGCGGCTTTTATATCGTTATCGGCAGCGGGGAGGAGAGGTTCCGGAGGGACTGTTTGATCTTGCCAATCTGCTTTCGGGTTATTTCTTTCTGCTGGCGCTTAAATTAAACGCCCTGGAAGGGGTGGCGGAGCGCGGGTATCGGAGTCGGAATTATCGTTGATAAATGAGAGGACGATTAAGGAAAAACTTGACATGGGTAGCCATAGGCTGTATTATTATTTCATACTTGACAAATAGGAATAATATAGAAAAGAGGTACACCATGGCGAACGAGAGAGGAATCGGTACAAAATGCCTGCATTTGGAGAAGGAAGGATTTGATAACTACGGCGCGATCAGCTTTCCCATCTACCAGACGGCAACCTATGCGCATCCGGGCGTGGGAAAGAGTACGGGCTATGACTACAGCAGACTGCAGAACCCGACGAGGGAACAGCTGGAAAAGGTAGTCACCTCCCTGGAGAAGGGGATCGATGCGCTGGCGCTGTCTTCCGGTATGGCGGCGATTGCTCTGATGATGGAGTTATTTTCTCCGGGGGATCACATTATCGTGGACGCTGACCTCTACGGCGGCAGTATCCGCCTCTTTCGGAATGTGTCGGAAAAGAACGGCATTACCTTTACAAGTATTGACTGTTATAAAGAAGATGTGGAGGCTTATATCACGGAACATACGAAGGCGGTTTACATTGAGACACCCACGAATCCGATGATGCACGTGACGGATATCGCGGCGGTCTCTCAAATCACCCGCAGGCATAATCTGCTTCTCATCGTGGACAACACGTTCCTGTCACCCTATTTTCAAAATCCGCTGGAGCTGGGAGCGGATATCGTAGTCCACAGCGGCACGAAATATTTGGGCGGGCATAACGACACACTGGCGGGATTTCTGGTGACGGACAGGGAGGATATCAGTGAGAGGTTCCGTTTCCTGATTAAAACCACGGGAGCGGGGCTGGCGCCTTTTGACAGCTGGCTCATCCTGCGGGGGATCAAGACGCTTGGCATCCGCATGGAAAGGGCGCAGGAGAATGCCCTTCGCATTGCGGCATGGCTGAAAGGGCGCAGCGAGGTGACAAAGGTGATCTATCCGGGGCTTTCCGAACATCCGGGATTTAAAATTATGAAGCAGCAGGCAAGAGGCTTTGGCGCGATGCTGACTTTTCAGGCAGAGAGTAAGGAACTGGCGCTCTCCATACTTGAGAACGTGCGGCTAATCCGTTATGCGGAGAGTCTGGGCGGGGTGGAGACGCTGATCACTTATCCGACGACCCAGACGCACGCTGATGTGCCGGAGGAGATACGCCTGAAAAACGGTATTACCGACTGCACCCTGCGGCTTTCCGTGGGAATCGAGGATGTGGAGGATCTGCTTGCGGATTTAGAGGCGGCGCTTACAAAAAGATAGACAGATTTAAGGTTCCTTTGATAAGGGACCTTATTTTGCCCTTTACAAATCTTTTTACCTGTGCTATGGTTGAAATAACATATCT